>JBFJUC010000197.1:0-5103 GCA_041624875.1 Alcanivorax sp. | reverse complement strand
ATGATGGGCATGGTGTCCTCGTTCAACGTCAGCGTGGCGGCGGCGATCATTCTCTCCGAGGCCTGCGAGCAGCGCCGCGCGGCCGGGCTGTACCAACAGCGCCGGCTCAGCGAGGCACGCTACCAGCACGCCTTCTTCCGTTGGGCGCACCCGCGCCTGGCGGCGTTTTGCGAACGTTACGGCGTGCCGTACCCGGCCCTGGATGACGAGGGCCGCATCGCCGAGCCGCGACGTTTCGACTTTCTACTCAGCGAGGCTGTCCGCCGTGGCGAAGACGCTTGACCCCAACCCGCCCCTCGACCTTCAAGCGCGCCTGAACCGCCTGCTTCCCAATATCCGTCTGTTGGCCACGCCATTGCCGCTGGTGCCGGCGCTGCGGCTGTGGCTGCTTGACGAACTGGTGGACGAACGGCTCGACCAGGACGTCGCCAACGCCCTGATGGAAGCGCCGCCGTACTGGTCGCTGTGCTGGGCCTCCGGCCAGGTGCTGGCGCGCCATCTGCTGGCGCACCCGGAGTGGGTGCGCGACAAAACCCTGGTCGATGTGGGGCCGGGGTCCGGGGTGGTGGCGATCGCCGCCGCCCTGGCGGGCGCGCGCCGGGTGATCGCCTGCGACCTGGACCCGGACGCGCTGGCCGCCACCGCCGCCAACGCCGCGCTGAACGGCGTGCGGCTGGCGCTCAGCGACGACCTGGAGGCCTGCCTGGTCGAGGCCGACTGCATCAGCGCCGCGGACATTCTTTATGATCGGGACAATCTGCCGCTGCTGGAACGCTTCCACGCCAGCGGCCTGCCGATACTGTTGGCCGACTCCCGAATCCCCGATCTTGATCCGCCCGGTCTGACGTTGCTCGGTACCTGGCAGGCCTCCACCTGGCCGGACCTGGGTGAGGCCGGCGAGTACAACCGGGTGAGAATCTTCGCGTCGGAACCCTGACCCCGGTCTTTGGTCGAAGCTTGCGTTACGCACCGTTGATTCACAGGAGGGCTTGACCTTGCGCACCGTTCTGAAGCGACCTCTCGATCTGATTAGCGCCGTGGTTTTGATGAGTCTGTTGTCGGCGTCGGCCGGCGCTGCTTTGCCCACGCGTATCGCCAGCGGCGAAGAGTTGCCGTCGCTGGCGCCGATGGTGGAAAAGACCGCCCCGGCGGTGGTCAATATCGCCATTGAAACCCGGGTGCGCGCGGCCCAGAACCCGCTGATGCAGGACCCGTTCTTCCGCCGCTTTTTCGATATGCCGGATCAGGCCCCCAGCCGTCGGGCGGTGTCCGCCGGCTCCGGGGTGATCGTCGACGCCGATCAAGGCTACGTGCTGACCAACGCCCATGTGGCGCGTAACGCGGACAAAATCGAAGTGACGCTGATCGACGGCCGCGAGCTGTCGGCGGAGCTGGTGGGTCTGGACGAGGAAGTCGACCTGGCGGTGCTGAAACTGGAAAGCGCCGAAGACCTGACGCCAATCCGTATCGCCGATTCCGCCGGTCTCAAGGTCGGTGATTTCGTGGTCGCCATTGGCAACCCCTTCGGTCTCGGGCAAACGGTAACGTCCGGCATCGTGTCGGCGCTGGGCCGCACCGGGCTGGGTATCGAGGGCTACGAGAATTTCATTCAAACCGACGCCTCCATTAATCCGGGTAATTCCGGTGGCGCGCTGGTCAATCTCAACGGTGAGCTGGTGGGCATCAACACCGCTATCCTTGCCCCCGCCGGCGGTAACGTGGGTATCGGTTTCGCGATCCCCACCAACATGGCGGTGAACGTGATGGACCAGTTGATCGAGCACGGCGAAGTACGGCGCGGGGTGCTCGGCGTCACCATCCAGGACCTCACCGAGGAACTGGCCAGCGCCTTCAAGGTGGAGCGCCGCAAGGGCGTGGTGATCACCAATGTACTGCCGGACAGCGCCGCCGATGAAGCCGGCCTGAAAGCCGGCGACGTGGTGCTGGAGGTAGACGGCCAGCCGGTAGACCGGGTTTCGGACCTGCGCAACAAGGTCGGGCTGTCGCCGGTGGGCGAGAAAATCGAAATGACCATTCAACGGGATGGCCGCCGCAAGACGGTCACCGCGGTGATCAGCGAATCCGGCCTCGGCGCGGACGCCGGCGATGGCGTGTCCTCGCACCTGCAGGGCGCCGCGCTGCGCGACCTGCGCGACGGCGAGCTTGATTACGTCAAACAGGGCGTGCTGGTGGAAAACGTGGCGCGGAATTCCGCCGCCTGGCGCGCCGGTTTGCGGCGCGGCGACGTGATCGTCAACGTCAACCGCCAGGACGTGGACAACCTGGAACAGCTGCGCGCCGCCGTCCCGGACAAGGAGGCCGCCTTGCTGCTGCGCATCAACCGCGACGGCGGCGTGTTCTTCGCGGTGGTCCGCTAACGCCGGTCGGCGCTAGTTCAGCGGGAAATCGGTCCAGCCATCGGTCCAGTCGCGCGCGGCGCCGGGGCGGATGGCGCCGATGTACAGCGCGGACTCGTCCCAGAATTCATCTTGAGGCGGCGCCACCGCGCCGTCCTTCAAGGATGAGGTGCCGCCGGGTGCGAAGTCCGGGTTCACGGTGCTGCTCACGTCGCGGCTGAACTGCGGATCCACGGCGAAGCGGGCGCCCACGGTGTCGCGGAAGTAGCGGGCTTCGTCAAGGCCGCCGTCGTCATCGGCGGCGTCGCTTTCGTCCTCGAAATAGCTGATCCCGCGTCCACCGATATCGTTGATCGCCAGGGCTTCGAACGTCAGGCGCCCGGTGTCCAGATTGGCCACCGTCACCGCGTCCTTGATGTCCACCGCTTCCCCGGAAAAGCCGTGTAGGAAGACGTTGTGGAAGTGCCCACCTGTGCCCTCGCGCAGGGTCATGGCGCGGTGGTGGCGGGTGTGGCTGCGCGGGCTCACCAGGGTGACGTTGTACATCACCGGTTCCGACATCGGCTCGGCGTCGTGCTGGTTGCCGTTGTTGTCCGCCTCGAAGGCGTTGTCGCCGCTGTTCGGGTGCTGTTGGGCAATCAGGAATTGCACCCGGCCGCGCCAGCCCCAGTCCCAGTCCAGGGAATCGTCGCCGGCGCCGGTGATCAGAACGTGGCGGAGGTCCGCGGTGCCGCCGAACATTTCCACGCCGTCGTCCAGGGAGCGGTGCACCTGCACATGGCGGACAATGGTGCCGCTGCCGCAACCGCCCAGGGTCAGGCCGTTGAGCTCGTTGTTGGCGTACACCTCGAAGCCGGCGAATTCAATGCGCGCGTACTCCAGCACGCCGCAGCTGCCGTCGGCGTCGTCGCCGCCGAAGGCGCCCCGGGTATCATTGGCCGGCACCCCTTCGATCTGTGCGTCGGCCTGGTTCACCGGCGCCGAGCCGAGCAGTACCACGCCGCCCCAGTCACCGGGGGCACGAGTGCCTTCCGGTTGCCCGCTGGTGAACACGATCGGCGTATCCGCGCTGCCGGCGGCGTGCAGGCTGGCGCCCCGCGTCACCACCAACGCCGACCCCGGCTGCCCCTCAATACGAGTGCCCGGTTCGATAGTGAGACGCGCGCCGTCCTCCACGTAGACGATACCGTCCAGCACCCAGGTGCGGTCGGCGGACCAGCGGTGCTCGCCGGTGAGCGGGCCGGCCACCACCTGGCGGCCAGAGAGCAGGCCGCCGATGTAAGGCTGCAAGAACACCCCGGCGGCAATCACGCCGACCAGCGCCAGTGTGCCCAGGCCCAGCCACCAAAACGTCGATGAGCGTGTCGACGTCGTGGTGTTCCCGGAGGCGTGCTGGGCGGTGTGCTGGGGAGAAGCGGGCGCCGTATCGTTACCGGCCGGCGAAGGGGCGCTGGTTTTATGCAGCAGGCCACCCTGGCGGTTGGCCGCTTTCAGCTTGCGGCCCAGCTCGCGAATGCGCGGATGCTCGCTGGACAACGCCTTTTCGATCACTTCGGCGCGGTACTGCGAGTCGTTAAGAAGCGTATTGAAGTGGATAAAGCGAAGCGAACCGTCGCCGCTTTGATCGTAGTTTTGTTTCAATTGCCACAGCAGTTCCACGAGCTGTGCCCGTGGTGACGATTCGCCACTCATGATGCCCCCTCCCCGGACGGAATTCCCCATTGCAGGGAACGCAGTCTGGGAGCAGGGGGTTACAGAGCTATGACATCAGACGCCGAGGATCTTGTCGGCGGCTTTTTCCGCGATCATCACCGTGGGCGCATTGGTATTGCCACCGATCAGAGTCGGCATGATCGAGGCGTCCACCACGCGCAGGCCTTCCAGGCCATGCACTTTCAGATCCGGGTCCACCACCGCCTGGTCGTCGACGCCCATCTTGCAGGTGCCCACCGGGTGATAAATGTTGTCGCACTTGTGGCGCAGGAAGGCGCGGATCTGCTCGTCGCTCTGTACCTGGGCGCCGGGGGCGATTTCCTCGCCACGCCAGGGTGCCAGCGCGTCCTGGGCCATGATCGCGCGCATTGCCTTGACGCCGCGCACCATGCCTTCCATGTCGTCCGGGTGCTCCAGAAAGCGCGGATCGATGAGCGCCGGGCTGCGCGGGTCCGCATCGCGCAGGCGGATGGTGCCGCGGCTCTTGGGACGCAGGATGCAGACGTGGCCGGAGTAGCCGTGGCCCATGCTGAACATCCAGTTCAGACCATGGTTGTCGAGTTTGGCGGCGGTCAGGTGCAGCTGCAGGTCCGGGCGTTCTTCCTCCGGCCGCGATTTGATGAAGCCGCCGGCTTCCGCCACGTTGGAGGTCAGCTGGCCGCTGCGTTTGGTAAAGAAATCCCACACCGCCTTGGCGCCGGTGAACGGCAGCTCCCAGGAGCCCATGGTGAACGTGTCGCGGCGCCGGTTGCGGTGAATCACCAGCACGTCCGGGTGATCCTGAAGGTTGCTGCCGACACCGGGCAGCTCGTGCACCGTGTCGATACCGTGGCGCTTCAGCTCCTGAGGGTCGCCGACCCCGGACAATTGCAGCAACTGCGGTGAATTGATCGCGCCGCCGGACAGGATCACCTCGCCGGCCTCGATGGTGTGCATGCCGCCCTTGTGCTCCACCTCCACGCCGGTGGCGCGTTTGCCGTCGAAGCGCACCCGGTGCACCAGGGCGCCGGTCATCACCGTCAGGTTGTCGCGT
>JBFJUC010000196.1:0-5122 GCA_041624875.1 Alcanivorax sp. | reverse complement strand
GTATCCGACCCGGACGCCGAGTTCGACACCCTGGTGGAAATCGACGCCGCCGACATCCGCCCGCAGGTGTCCTGGGGCACCAGCCCGGAAATGGTGGTGCCGGTGGACGGCGTGTTGCCGGACCCGGCCGACGAAGCCGACGAGGTGAAGCGCTCCGGTATGGAACGGGCCTACCAGTACATGGGCCTCAAGCCCGGCATCAAGACCAGCGACATCCAGCTTGACCGGGTGTTCATCGGCTCCTGCACCAACTCGCGCATCGAGGATCTGCGCGCCGCCGCCCAGGTGGCCAAGGGCCACAAAAAGGCGGACTCCGTGAAGCAGGTGCTGGTGGTGCCGGGTTCCGGCCTGGTCAAGCAGC
This sequence comes from Alcanivorax sp., assembly GCA_041624875.1. GTDB lineage: Bacteria > Pseudomonadota > Gammaproteobacteria > Pseudomonadales > Alcanivoracaceae > Alloalcanivorax. The sequence goes on along the minus strand of JBFJUC010000196.1, from coordinate 4,761 downwards.
AGGCCGAGCAGGAAGGTCTGGACAAGATCTTTATCGAAGCCGGCTTCGAGTGGCGCCAGCCCGGCTGCTCCATGTGTCTGGCGATGAACCCGGACCGTTTGCAGCCTGGCGAGCACTGCGCTTCCACCTCGAACCGTAATTTCGAGGGGCGCCAGGGCAATGGCGGCCGCACCCACCTGGTGAGCCCGGCGATGGCCGCGGCCGCGGCGGTGGCCGGTCATTTCGTGGACATTCGGGATCTCGCCCCGGCGGATCAGACGGCTTAGGAGCGGTAGCATGGAACAATTCGTGAAATACACCGGTTTGGTGGCGCCGCTTGATCGTGCCAATGTGGACACCGACCAGATCATCCCCAAGCAGTTTCTCAAGTCGATCAAACGGACCGGCTTCGGTCCCAACCTGTTCGACGAGTGGCGTTACCTGGACGAGGGTTTTCCCGGCCAGGACAACGAAAAACGGTCGAAAAACCCGGACTTCGTGCTCAATAAGCCGCAATACCAAGGTGCCAGCGTGTTGCTCACGCGCCGCAACTTCGGCTGCGGCTCAAGCCGGGAACACGCCCCCTGGGCGCTGATGGATTTCGGCTTCCGGGCCATTATCGCCCCCGGCTACGCGGATATTTTCTACAACAACTGCTTCAAAAACGGGCTGTTGCCGATTGTGTTGCCTGAAGCTACCGTTGATGGGCTTTTTAAAGCCGAAGCGGCGAGCACCGATTTCCAGCTCACCATCGATCTGGCGAATCAGCAGGTGATTACCCCGGAGGGTGAGGCCATCGGTTTCGAGATCGACGAATTCCGCAAGCATTGCTTGCTCAACGGCCTGGACGAAATCGGCCTGACCCTGCAGCAGGGCGACGCGATTCGCGACTACGAGAGCCGTCGACAGGCCGCCGAGCCCTGGATTTTCCAGGAGCCGCAACAACAATAAAACAAGGAGGCAAGATGATAGTTCGTAGCGCTGGCCTGTTGCTGGTTCTCGCCGTGGCGGTCACCGGTTGTACCCGCACCGCCATGTACCATCCGCCGGGGGACGACGATCCGAGAGCCCGGCTGAGCATCGAAAGCCAGTTGGGCAGTAACGATGAGAGCAGCGGCTGGCAGATGCCCGGCGCCGGCGAGAGCACCGTGGCGATTTTCAAAGTGGACGGTGAGCGGCTGGCCGAGAAGGGCGGCCAGCAACGCGTCTTCGTGGAGCCCGGTGAACACAGTGTGGAAATCTTCGCCGACCACCAGGGCATTTTGCGCTTCGGCACCCTGAGCCATGATTTCGAACCCGGCCGCGATTACCAGATTTCGGTCGACGAAGGCGAAGGCGATAAGCGTTACAGGGCCTTGCTGGTGCCGTCGGGCAGTGGCGTGGTCGACATCTATGACGAGACCCTGTTCTGAACGGGTGAACCAAACGTTTAAGGATTTTGAATGAGCAGTATCCTGGTGTTGCCGGGCGATGGTATCGGCCCGGAAATCGTCGACGAAGCGCTGCGCGTGCTGACGGCGGCGCAGAAGCGGTTCGACTTGGATATCCAACTGGACCACGGCCTGGTGGGCGGCGCCGCCTATGACGCCGAAGGCGACCCGCTGCCCGAGAGCACCCTGGCCAAGGCGCGCGCCGCCGACGCTATTCTGTTCGGCAGCATCGGTGGCCCCAAGTGGGACAATATCGAACGCGATAAACGTCCCGAGCGCGGCCTGCTGCGCCTGCGCTCGTCGCTGGGCCTGTTCGCCAATTTGCGCCCGGCGATTCTGTTTCCGCAACTGGCGGACGCGTCCAGCCTCAAGCCCGAAGTGGTCTCCGGCCTGGATATTCTGATCGTGCGCGAGCTTACCGGCGGCATTTATTTCGGCCAGCCGCGCGGCATCAAGGAAGAAAACGGCGAGCGCGTCGGCTTCAATACCTACGTCTATTCCGAATCGGAAATGAAACGCATCGCCCGGGTCGCCTTCGATCTGGCCATGCAACGCGGCAAGCGTGTCTGCTCGGTGGACAAGGCCAATGTGCTGGAAGTCACCGAATTGTGGAAAGAGGTGGTCACCGAGGAAGCCAAGGCCTACCCGGAGATCGAGCTTTCCCATATGTACGTGGACAACGCCGCCATGCAACTGGTGCGCGCCCCCAAACAATTCGATGTGATCGTCACCGGCAATCTGTTCGGTGACATCCTCTCCGATGAAGCCGCCATGCTCACCGGCTCCATCGGCATGCTGCCCTCCGCGTCCCTGGACGAAAACCGCAAAGGTCTCTACGAGCCCTGCCACGGTTCCGCGCCGGACATCGCCGGCCAAGGCATCGCCAACCCGCTGGCCACGATCATGTCGCTGGCCATGTTGATGCGTTACAGCCTGCAGCGCGACGATGTGGCGACCGCCATTGAAGCGGCGGTGGAAAAGGTCCTGGATCAAGGTCTGCGGACCGGCGATATTTACACCGAGGGCACCCGGAAAGTCAGCACCGGGGAAATGGGTTCCGCCGTGGCCGAAGCACTGGCCGGCGTCTGAGCCTCGCTGAAGAGCGGCATTAAAAGCAGTTATCCATTCATAGAGAAAGGCAACGGCCTTTCAGGAGATTCGTCTCAATGAATAAAGTCGGTTTTATCGGCTGGCGCGGCATGGTCGGTTCCGTATTGATGGACCGCATGCGCGCGGAAAATGATTTCAAGGACATCGAACCGGTGTTCTTTTCCACCTCCCAGGTGGGCCAGCCCGGCCCGGATGTGGGCAAGGACATTCCGCCGCTGGGTGACGCCAAAAGCGTGGACGAACTGAAAGCCCTGGACGTGATCGTCACCTGCCAGGGCGGTGATTACACCAATGAGGTGTACCCGAAACTCCGCGAAGCCGGCTGGAAAGGCTACTGGATTGATGCCGCTTCGGCGCTGCGTATGTCCGACGACAGCGTGATCGTGCTGGACCCGGTTAACCGCAAGGTGATCGACCAGGCGCTGGACAAAGGCACCCGTGATTTCGTCGGCGGCAACTGCACCGTGAGCCTGATGTTGATGGCCATGGGCGGACTGTTCAACGCTGACCTGGTGGAGTGGACCAGCGCCCAGACCTACCAGGCCGCGTCCGGTTCCGGCGCTCAACACATGCGTGAGCTGATCGCCCAGATGGGCGCCATCCATGGCGACGTCACCTCTGAACTGGCCGACCCGGCCAGCGCGATTCTGGACATCGACCGCAAAGTGGCCGCCACCATGCGCGGCGACGGCATGCCCCACGAACACTTCGGCTTCCCTCTGGCCGGTTCGTTGTTGCCGTGGATCGACAAGGAAATGGAAAACGGCCAGAGCAAGGAAGAGTGGAAAGCGCAGGCGGAGACCAACAAAATTCTCGGCCGAGGCGACCAGCCTATTCCCCTGGACGGTACCTGTGTGCGCATCGGCGCCATGCGCTGCCACGCCCAGGCACTGACCGTGAAGCTTAAGAAGGACGTGCCCCTGGACGAAATCTATGATCTGATCGGCCAGGCCAACGATTGGGTGAAAGTGGTCCCCAACGAGAAAGAAGCGACCCTGCGCGATCTGACTCCCACGGCGGTAACCGGCACTCTGACCGTGCCCGTCGGTCGACTGCGCAAACTGAACATGGGCGGTGAATACCTGAACGCGTTCACCGTCGGCGACCAGCTGCTGTGGGGCGCCGCCGAACCGCTGCGCCGCATGCTGCGCATTTTGTTGGAGCACTGATGAGTATTGACCTCGCCCTGGTGGGCGCCACCGGTCTGGTGGGCGAGGCCATTCTTGAACAACTCGCCCATCGGGATCTGCCGGTGGGCGAGTTGTTCGTTCTGGCCTCGGAAAACAGCGAAGGTAAAAGCCTGCGCGTGGGTAAGAAATCCCTGCAGGTGCAGAAAGCCGAGGATTTTGATTTCTCGCGGGTGCAGTTGGCGGTGTTCGCCGCCGGCGCCACGGTCTCTCAGGAACTGGCGCCACGGGCCGCCGACGCCGGCGCGCTGGTGCTCGATCTGTCGCCGGCGTTCCGCTATGAACCCGACGTGCCGTTGCTGGTCGCGGGGGTTAATGACGAACAGCTCGGCGCCGCCCGCGAGCGCAACCTGGTGGCCGCCGCCGACGCGGCCACGGTGCAATTGCTGCTCGCCCTGAAACCGCTGATGGCGCTGGGTGATCTGACCCGGGTCACGGTGACCCAGCTGCAGAGCGCCTCGTCCTCCGGGCGGGTCGGCGTGGAGCGTCTGGCGCGCCAGAGCGCGCGTTTGTTGAACGGGCTGGAGGCCAGCGAAGGGCCGGAGCCCCAGTACGCTTTCAACATGCTGCCGATGGCCGGGCGCCGGCAGGATAACGGCTACACCAGCGAAGAACTGAAACTGATGCTGGAGGCGCGCCGGGTGCTGGGCCAGCCACAACTGGCGGTGGACGTCAGCTGTGTTCAGGTGCCCGTGTTTCATGGGTTGTCGCAGACGGTGGTGGTGCAGGGCACCATGCCGATCACGCTGGCGCAGGCGGAATCGTGCTGGCGCGATGCGCCGGGGCTGCAACTGGACGGCGATGACGAGGCGGACGGCGCCTCGCCAGTGCGGCAAATCAAAGCCGATCTCGGCGTGACAATTGCACGGGTTCGCGAGGACATCGACGGGCAGGGTGATTTAAGCTTTTGGACCGTGGCCGATAATATTAAAACCGGCGCCGCCTACAACGCGGTGCTGCTGGTCGAGAAGTTGCTAAAAGACTATCTGTAATGGATACTTACCGAGATTATGTGACGCAGTTTCTAGGTGTCCGGTGTAATTTCCTGCACAATC
>JBFJUC010000195.1:0-5134 GCA_041624875.1 Alcanivorax sp. | reverse complement strand
GTTGAGCATGTTGGGCATCTTGCCGGTCTTCTCTTTGAAGCGTTCGCTCCACTGGCGCGCGGCGTCGTCCTGGTCCCAATAGAACCCTTCCACCAGCAGCATGCCCTGGGTGACCTCCAGGCCCAGGGCGTGCACGTCGGTCATGCTGGCGGCCAGGCCGACGATTTTCTGCGACTGGTTAATGCCGAACTCGTTGGCCACGCGCACCGCGTTGTGCAGGTCGCCGCCGGCGTTGGCGATGCCGATTACATCGGCGCCGGAGCTCTGCGCCTGCAGCATGAACGACGCGAAGTCGGACGCGCCCATCGGGTGGTGCAGGGAACCGAGCACTTCGCCGCCGCTGTTTTCCACCGCCTTGGTGGCGTCGTATTCGATGGACTTGCCGAGCGCGTAATCCACCGTCACGAAGTACCAGGACTTGTTGCCCTGCTCGGTGATGGTGCGGCCCAGGCTGTTGGCCAGGGAGTAGGTGTCCCAGGCATAGAGAATGGTGTTCGGCGAGCACTGCTCGTTGTTGATGGTGGTGGAGCCGGCGCCGGTGACCATCAGCACGCGGTCCTTGTCGCGGGTCACCTCGGACACCGCCAGCGCCACCGCGGAGTTGATCACATCGGTGATCATGTCCACGCCGTCGGTGTCGTACCACTCGCGGGCGCGGCTGGCGGCCACGTCGGTTTTGTTCTGATGGTCGGCGGTGACCACTTCCACTTTGAAGCCGGGCTTCTGCTCGGCGACGAAGTCGTCCACCGCCATGCGCGCGGCGGTGACGGCGCCTTCGCCGCTCAGGTCTGAGAAGATGCCGGACATGTCCGCGAGCACGCCGATTTTCACGGTGTCGTCGGAGATGCCCTTTGCGTTGTTTTGCTTGGCGCCATCGTTCGCGCCGGCCACGGCGGTGGCGAGCAGTGCGATGGCGAAGAGGCTGGTTTTTATTGGTTTATGCATGATGCGTCCTCAAATTGTTGTTGTGCTTTTTGGGTATCGGACTCAGCCGCTGACGCGCTGCGCCCATTTGCTGATTTCATCCAGGGTGTCGGTGGTTTCCGGCAGGAACGGGAACAGGGTGTAGACGTGCACCGAGTCCTTCACCGGCACCATGGTCACGTCCACGCCCGCTTCCCGGGCGCGTTCCAGCAGGCGGCTGCTGTCGCTGTACAGGGACTCGCCCTCCACGGCGGACAGGAATACCGGCGGCAGGCCTTTCAGCTCGCCGAACAGCGGTGACACCAGCGGGTCGCGGGGCTCGTGCTCCTGGAAATAGGAGGCCGCCATGAACGCCAGGGTGTCGCGGTTGGCCGCCGGGTCCTGGCCGGCGAATTCCTTGATGCTGGCGCCGGACAGAGTGAGATCGGCGAACGGGCAGATGGCGATGATGCCGGCGGGCAGGGTGTCGCCGGCCATTTTCAGGGTGAGCGCCACGGCCAGCGCCAGGCCGGCGCCGGAAGACTCGCCGCTGAGCAGAATCCGCGACGGGTCCACGCCGCTGTTGACCAGCCCGCGGTAGGCGTCCACCGCGTCGTCCAGCGCCGCCGGGTAGGGGTTTTCCGGCGCCAGCCGGTAATCCACGGTGACGCAGTCGCCGGACACCGCCTTGGCCAGCCGGCCGGCGTATTCCACCGAGCCCCTGGCGGAGCCGAGCATGTAGCCGCCGCCGTGGAAGTGCAGCACGGTACGGCGTTGCTCGGCGGGCGCGGCGCCCGGGGCGGTGACCCGCAGGCCCTCCACGCCACCCAGCTCGGCGTTCTCCACGGACAGATCGTCCGGCGCCGGGAAGTGGGTGGTCAGGAAGCGGTCGTAGCCTTCGCGCATGCCGTCGTGGCCGCGCGCCACGTCCTCGGCGGTGAACGCGGCTTTCCACATATCGAAGGCGCGCTGGCTTTCGGCGCGCGCCATCTTCTTGTCTTCGCGGGTGGCGGACAGGCCCTGCACTTCACCGGCCGGACGCTTCACCTCTTCCAGCACGTTGTAGTCCCACACGAACGCCCAGGTGGCTTCGGTCATTGGGTCGATGTGCTGCATGCCCTTCCAGCGGCCGTTGCGCGCCTTGATACGTTCGGGTTCGGATTCGTGTACCAGCTTGACCATGGCGCGGGCGCCGGACTGGACCCGGGTGGTGCGCGGGCGGCGGCGCTGCTCGTACTCCTCCAGCGCGGTTTCCAGGTTCTGCAAGCCGTAATGCTCCAGCATGGTGGCCAGCACCCAGGCGTCCTCGATGCCCTGGCAGGCCCCCTGGGCCAGGAACGGCACCATCGGGTGGGCGGCGTCGCCCATCAGCGTCACCCGGCGGTCGGTCCAGCGGTCGATGGGGTCGCGGTAGAACATGCCGGTGAGGAAGGCGGTGTCGATCTGATCCATCATCGCCTGGGCGCGCGGCTCCAGATCAGAGAACGAGGCGCGCAGCTCCTCGATGTCGCCGCTCTCGGTCCAGGACTCGCGGTGCACCTCGCCGGAGGGCACCGAGGCGAGAATGCTGTAGAGGTTCTTGGGGCGAATCCAGTAGGTAATCAGGGTGCGGCCGGGGCCGAACCAGTAATTGCCGCGCTCGTCCAGGTCGATGCCTTCCAGCTTCTCGGCGGGAATCAGCGCCCGCCACATGAGAATGTTGGAAAACTGCACGTCGTCCTCGCCGAACAACTGCTTGCGGATCACCGAGTGAATACCGTCGGCGGCGATCAGCACGTCGCCGTGCAGGTCGTCTCCGCCCTTGATGTGCACGGTGACACCGCTCTCATCCTGCTCGAAACCGGTGCAGTGCACCCCGAGCCGCAGCGACTTGGCGGGCAGGGCGTTGGCGAGAATCTCGATCAAATCGGCGCGGTGGATGTTGTACAGCGGCGCGCCCCAGCGCTGCGCGCCTTCCTCGCCCAGCGGTGACACGTACAGCAGCTTGCCGTTGCCGATATCACGCATGTCGAACGACTTCGGGATCACCGACTTGGCCGCCACCGCCTGCTCCAGGCCAAGCTCGCGCAACACCACCGAGCCGTTGCTGGCGATCTGGATGCCGGCGCCGATCTCCGAAAGTTGCGGGGCCTGTTCAATGATGGTCGCGTCGATGCCCTTGTGGCGAAGCGCGATAGCGGCGGTCAGGCCGGCGATGCCGGCGCCCACGATCAAAACGTGCATGTTTGCTCTCCCTTCTTATTCTGTTTTATGCATTACGAACGAATGTTCGTACGTAGTGGAAGGCAGTGTTCCCCAACCCCCGAACCCCTGTCAACACTTTCGTGCGAGCGGGCCCCGCCCGCGAAAGGGAGCGAAGCTCCCGGCAATCTCCTACATCCGCAATCGCCCCTGGCCGACAGACCAGGCTACGGGGCCTTGCCATAGTCAGACTTTGGTACCCGGATAATAAATTGTTGTCATTTGACAACATTGGGCTTCTATGGGACGCTTCCAAGGACATGTAATGGCACGAAAAAAACACCCGAAAGCAGCTGTCGAAGAGGCGGTTCAGTACGCGGAAAAGCACGGTTGGCAGGTGAAGGCTTCAGGCAAAAGCGCTCACGCTTGGGGCATTCTTCAGTGTCCGAACAACGATCCGGCTTGTCGATGTGGCCGTTTTTGCCGCAACAGCATTTGGTCGACACCTCGAAATGAAGAGGGGCACGCCAAAAGCATCAGGCGATGGGTCGATAACTGTGAATTCGGGCTGCAACACCTGGGAGATTTGGACGATGAATGAATACGAATTCCAGTTGTACTACCAGCTCCCGGAAAGCGAACCTGATCCGGAAGCCTGGCTTGATGCGTTGTTTGAAGCCGGTTGCGATGATGCGCTTGTCGGGGTCGCCGTAACCGGCCATATGGCCCTGGATTTCACCCGGCAAGCCCAGGGCCCGCTGGCGGCTCTGCGCTCCGCGATTGACGACGTGCAGCGCGCCATTCCCACAGGGCGGCTTGTCTGTGTTGGGCCTGACCTGCTGAATCTTTCCGAGCTTTCGACATTACTGTCCGAACGTCTTTCGAAAGTCAGTCGTCAGGCGATGAGGAAATACGCCACCGGCAACGTACGCAGAGTCAAAACGCGCTTTCCTTCCGCACGGGTATCCGGTTCAACACCGTTATGGCATCTCGACGATGTCATCAAGTGGATGAAGCACAACGGCAAATTTGAACCGGAAATGGCCGAAAGCGCGGACGCGCTCATCGAACTTTCAGCCGCGATCAGGACACTCAATGCTCTTGACGAGTATGCGGCCAGCCGTGCCGCTTATCCGGACCTGGCCGAACAGGCGCTCGACCTGGCCCGTTCCTGAAGGTAGGAGCGGGCCCCGCCCGCGAAAGGCCGGCGAACGCCGGCCGGCCATCCCGCCAGCGATCTCCTACATCCGCAATCGCCTCTGACTGACAGACCAGGCAGCTCGACCTTGTCATAGTCAGCCTTCCCTTGGGACTCGAATACAGCTACTATTTATCATCAGGTGATATGATTATATGTCAAAGGACCCAGGCTTGGCTGGCTTGCTTGATTTGCACGGCTCGATCATTGATCAGGAAGGAGGGTATTGGATGATGATGTGGACCGGGTCCTGGTGGAGGTTAAGAAGCGATGAAAACGATAGTGATCGGCATTATGACCCAGGAGAAGATTCGCGAACGGATGCTGTCTATTGCCCGGGGCGAGTACAAACCGAAACCGGGTGAGCCCAAGGTCTGGTTTACGTCCATGAAATCGCTGGCGGAGGTCCTGAGTGATGATAACCGTGCCTTGCTTCGCGTGATTACCGAGACGAAGCCGAAATCAATTTCAGCGCTGGCCGAAACCACCGGCCGCAAACCCGGGAATTTGTCCCGTACTTTGAAGACGATGTCCCGCTACGGCATCGTGGATTTGAAGCGAGACAAGAATACAGTCCGCCCGATCGCCAACGCGACGCGGTTCCGCATCGTCGCGGCCTGAGCACCGCGCCTACAATTGCGTCGCGATTAATGAGAAAATAGTCGGCTTTCGGGCGCGTGGCCCCAAATGACTGGCGAAAAGGCGACTTAGTGAGCGGAAAGCGGATTCTCAGTGTCTTCGGCACCCGCCCGGAGGCCATCAAAATGGCGCCAGTGGTGAAAGCCCTGGGCGCCGACCCCCGCTTCGACAGCCGGGTGTGCGTGACCGCCCAGCACCGCGAGATGCTGGATC
>JBFJUC010000194.1:0-5191 GCA_041624875.1 Alcanivorax sp. | reverse complement strand
GCTCGGCGCCGGCGCCATCGACCGCTGGTGGGGCCCCGGCCACCACAGCTCTCTGGCACTCTCCAACAACGCCCGCCCGGTACCGGGCCTGTGGTTCGGCCGCCAGACCCAGTACGCCCCGCGCTCGCCTTGGCTGAACTGGATCGGCCCCTGGGATTTCCAGGCTTTCGTCGGCCAGCTGGAGCAGGACCGGGCGGTGCCGGACGCCAAGCTGGTGGGCGGCCGTCTTACCTTTCGGCCGGCCAGCTTTCTGCAGATCGGCCTGACCCGGCTGTTCCAGTGGGGCGGGGAAGGGCGGCCCGATGGCCTGGATTCCTTCGGCGACGCCTTGATCGGTAAGGACAACGGCCAAAGCACCGGCTTTACCGAGGAAGACGACCCCAGTAACCAGGTGGGCGGTTTCGATTTCCGGGCCGGCTTTCCGGTCTTCGGCGTGCCGACCGGCTTCTACGGCCAGATGATGGGCGAGGATGAGGCCGGCGGTCTGCCCTCCAAGTACTCCGCGCTGGTCGGCTTCGACGCCCTCACCGGCATCGGTGCCGGCAGCCAGCGCTTCTTCCTGGAAGGCACCGACACCGTGGCCGGCCGCGCGATCAGCGACGCCCGTTTCGATACCGCCTATGAACACGGCACCTACCGCAGCGGCTTCCGTTACTATGGGCGCAGCCTCGCCTCCACCTTTGAAGGCGACGCCCGCGCCCTGACGCTGGGCGGCCAGCAGTTTTTCCGCAACGGCATGGTGGTCACCGCCTCAGTAACCACCGCCACGCTTAACGCGGAAGGCGGAAAACGGGCTCAAGTTGAGCCCGATGGTGCCGAAATACTGCAAGCAAATGCAGAACAAGATATCGTACTGGCCGAGTTACGGCTGGAACACGGCCTGCTGGGTGGGCGTCTCACCTGGGCGCTGGCCGCCACCGACGAAGCGGTGGACACCTTCGCCGGTGAGCGCGAACAGGTCACCGCCATGGCGCAATGGCGCCGCACGTTTGACTGGTAAAGGATTCCCAAACGGTTATGACAGCAATAATGAAAGCACTGGGCACCTTCGGATTGCTGCTGGCCGTCGCTGGCTGCACCATCGTGCCGGGGATGGACCGCGACGCGGAGCCCGGCTGGTTCGCCGAAGACGAACAACCCGATTCGGCCTCGCTGCCGGATGTGATTAAGACACACACCATCACCACTGCCATCCTCGATCAAAACCAGGAGTCGGCGCCGGCACTGCCGGAAGTGCTGGCCGATTCCCCGGAAACCTACGACTACGAAGTGGGTGTCGGCGACGTCCTGCAGATCACCGTCTGGGGTCACCCGGAGCTGACCATTCCCGCCGGTTCCCAGCGCAGCGCTCAGGAATCCGGCAACCTGGTGCACAGCGACGGCAACATCTTTTATCCCTATGTGGGCAAGGTCCATGTAGAGGGTATGAAGGTTACCGAAATCCGCGAGATGATTACCGAACGCTTGGACGACTACATTGAGTCCCCCCAGGTGGACGTGGCCGTGGCCGGGTTCCGCAGCAAGAAAATTTACGTCACCGGTGCGGTGGGCAGCCCCGGGACCTATCCAATCACCAACCTGCCCATGCGTCTGGTGGATGCGATCAGCGCCGCCGGCGGCATCAGTGACAACGCCAACTGGTCCCAGGTCATTCTCACCCGCGATGGCAAGGAATTCCGGCTGTCTCTGCGTGACATTTATGAAAACGGCAACGCCGCTCAGAACGTGCTGCTACTCCCCGGCGATGTGATCAACGTATCCCGGGCGGAAGACAACAAGATCTTTGTGCTTGGAGAAGTAACCCAACCGCAAAGCGTGCCCATGGGCCGCAACGGCATGAGCCTGGCGGAAGCGCTCTCCGACACCGGCGGCCTGGACGAACGGGAAGCGGACGCCTCCGGTATCTTCGTGTTCCGCAAGGCGGAGCCGGGCCAGGAGCACGGCATCGACGTCTACCAGCTTAACGCCAAGGACGCCGCCGCCCTGGTGCTGGCGGACAGCTTCCAGCTGCAGCCGCGCGACATTGTTTACGTCACCGCCGCGCCGCTGGCCCGCTGGAACCGGGTGCTGAGCCTGCTGGTGCCCAGCGTCACCGCGCTCTATTTGGGCAGCCGCGCCGAAGATCAGCTGGGAAGCAATTAATGTTCGACCGAATCCTGGTGGTTTGCGACGGCAATATCTGCCGCAGCCCGACGGTGGCGGCCATGCTGGCCGCCGCCCGGCCCGACAAGCGGATCAGCTCCGCCGGTCTGGTTGGCCTGGAGGGCCACGATATGGAATCTACCGCCCGGGAGGTGGCCGCTGCCCACGGGCTGGAATGCGGTCCTCACCAGGGTCGCAAGCTTGACCGGGCGCTGTGCCAGGACGCGGACTTGATACTGGTCATGGAAGGGCGTCAGCGCGACCGCATCATCCAGCAGTATCCGGAAGCCAGCGGCAAGACGTTTTTGCTCAGCCATTGGAACGGTGGCCAGGATATCCCCGACCCGTACCGGCGGGGTCGGGAAGTCTTCGAGCGCATCTATCCGCTGATGCGCCAGGGCACGGACGCCTGGCTGAAAAAAATTTGAACACAGGAATGACGACACCCCATGAGTAACGAGTCCACGTCCCGCGCCCGCTCCGGCCCCCTGGACGACGAAATCGATCTGCACCGCCTGTTTGCTCTGCTGATCGACGCCAAGTGGCTGATTCTTGGCACCACCTTGCTGGCGTTGCTGCTTGGCGGGCTGTATGCCAAATTCGCCACGCCGATCTATAAAGCCGATGCGCTGCTGCAGGTGGAAAAAAAGCAGGGTGGCATGGCCGGGCTGGAAGAACTCTCTCAGGGCATGGGGCAAGAGCAATCCGTGGCCGCAGAAATCGCTATCCTCCGCTCACGCATGGTGCTCGGCAATGTGGTCCAACAGCTGCATACGGATATTGTGGTTCGCCCGGATCGTGATCCCTGGTTGGGCCGCTTTACCGCCCCGGACCCGGTGGCGCCCGGTGTGCCGCGGCCCCTATTCGCGGGGTACCGCGATAGTGAAACCTTCGTGACCGTGAAACAGTTTATCGTTCCGGATAATCTCCGTGGGCGTGCCTTCCGGCTGGCCGCTGACGAGCAGGGCCATCCGCAATTGCGTCTCGGCGAAAAAAAGGTGCTCGGCGGCCCCTCGGACCAGGTGCTGCGCAGTGAAGATGAGAGTATTGTCCTTGAATTGGGCGAATGGCAACCGGGGAGCGGAACTTTAACACTTAGGCGTCTCACGCCACTGCAGGCGGTGGGAGCAATCCGCAGCGGCCTGACCGTGGAACAGCAGGGGCACGACACCGGCATCCTTAACGTTGGCATTACCGGCCCCGACAAAGAAAGTATCCAGGCGGTGCTGGATGCCATCGCTGAAAATTATCTGCTGCAGAATATCAGCCGCCAGGCCGCGGAAGCGGAGCAAAGCCTGGAATTCTTGAATAAGCAGCTGCCCGAGCTGAAAGCGGAACTCACCGAAGCCGAGGAGAGGCTGAACGCCTACCGCCTTGAAAGCGATTCCGTCGACATGCGGATGGAGACCCAGTCGCTATTGGGCCGGGTGGTGTCCATGGAGTCCAAGCTCAACGAGCTTAAAATCAAGGAGAGCGAGGTCTCCGCCAAGTTCACCAAGGAGCACCCCGCCTACCGGACCCTGCTCGAGCAGCGCCGCTCCCTGGAGCAGGAGCGCGACCAGCTGAATCGCCAGATCGGTCAGTTGCCGGAGACCCAGCAACAGATTCTGCGTCTGACGCGGGACGTTGAGGTGAATCAGCAGATCTACGTCGGTCTCCTGAACCGCGCTCAGGAACTGCGCATCATGAAGGCCAGTACGGTCGGTAATGTCCGCATCATTGATGACGCCGTGGTCTACCCCGCGCCGGTGAAGCCGCAAAAAGGCCTGGTCACCGGTCTGGCCGGCTTTCTTGGTCTGATACTGTCCGCGGGCTTTGTGCTTGGCGCGGGCCTTCTGCACCGCGGCATTGAGAGCCCGGATCAGCTGGAAGAACAGGGTATTCCGGTCTATGCCGCCGTGCCGCTCTCGGAGCAACAGCAAAAGCTGGATCGCCTGGTGGCTGCAATGCGACGCCGGAAGCGCTCGAAGCACGAGCCCATCCCGCTCCTGGCTGTGAGCGACCCGGCGGATCTGGCGGTGGAAGCGCTCCGCAGCCTGCGAACCAGCCTCCACTTCGCGATGATGGAAGCCTCCAACAAGGTAATGATGATTTCCGGCCCCAGCCCGCAGGTCGGCAAGTCTTTTATAACCGCTAATCTTGCGGCGGTACTCGCCCAGGTGGGCCAGAAAGTGATGGTGATTGACGCGGACATGCGTAAGGGTCACCTGCACCGCTACTTTGAAAACCAGAACGACGTGGGCCTGTCTGATCTGCTCTCCGGACAGGCGGAGCACCAGCAGGCCATCCACGGGACCGAGGTGGAGAACCTGCACTTTATCCCGCGCGGCCAGATCCCGCCCAATCCATCGGAGCTGCTTATGCATTCCCGTTTCAAGGCGCTGATGGAACGGCTCTCCGCCGAATACGACTTGGTGCTGGTGGACACCCCGCCGATCCTCGCCGTCACCGACGCCGCCATCATCGGCCAGCAGGCCGGCACCAGCCTGATCGTCGCCCGCTACGGCGTGAACTCCGCCAAGGAAGTGGACGTCAGCGTGCACCGCTTCGAGCAGAACCGCGTCGAGATCAAAGGCGCCATCCTCAACGCCATCGAGCGGCGTGCCAGCAATGAATATGGCTATTACGCTTACCACTACAACAGCGATAAAACCTGACGCCTGCGGCGTCAGGTTGCTTCAAGCCTCAAGCTGCAAGCTACAAGCAGGGGTCCAGCTTGCGGCTTGAAGCTTGAGGCTTGTAGCTGTTCCTTATAAGCAAAGAACAAACCCAAAGTTGCAGGTTATAAGCCCCCAGGTACCATTCCCGCCTTATGACACCTGAAATGATCTACACATCGCTGGTGGTGCTTGCGGTGCTGGCGGCGCTGGCCTCCAACCGCGTGCCCGCCGAGGTCACCATGATGGCCGCCCTGGTGGCGGTGCTGGTGGGCGATGTGATCACCGTGGATCAGGCCCTGGCCGGCTTCGCCAACCCGGGGCTGATCACCGTGGCGGTGCTCTATGTGGTGGCCGCCGCCCTGCGCGACACCGGCGCCATCTACTGGGTG
>JBFJUC010000193.1:0-5208 GCA_041624875.1 Alcanivorax sp. | reverse complement strand
GCCCGCCCGGGTCGCCGGCGTGGCCGAAATCGTCATGGTCAGCCCGGCGCCGGACGGCGAGCTCAACGACATGGTGCTGGCGGCGGCGGCGGTGGCCGGCGTGGAGCGCTTCTTCACCCTGGGCGGCGCCCAGGCGGTGGGCGCGCTGGCGTTCGGCACCGAAACGGTGCCGGCGGTGGATAAGATCGTCGGCCCCGGCAATATCTACGTGGCCGAGGCCAAGCGCCAGGTGTTTGGCAAGGTGGGCATCGACATGATCGCCGGGCCGTCGGAGATTCTGGTGGTCTGCGACGGCAAGACCGACCCGGATTGGATTGCCATGGACCTGTTCTCCCAGGCCGAGCACGACGAAGAGGCGCAGTCCATTCTGGTCAGCCCGGACGCGGATTTCCTCGTCCGGGTGGAAGAGGCCATGGAGCGCCTGGCGCCGACCCTGGAGCGGGAGACCGTGATCCGCACCTCGATGGCCAACCGTGGCGCCCTGATTCAAGTGGACGACCTCGACCAGGCCATGGACGTGGTCAACCGCATCTGCCCGGAGCACCTGGAGCTGTCGCTGGACGACGCCGAGGCCTGGGCGAAGAAAGTGCGCCATGCCGGTGCCATCTTCCTGGGCCGCCACACCCCGGAGGCGCTCGGTGATTACTGCGCCGGGCCCAACCACGTGCTGCCCACCAGCGCCACCTCGCGCTTCTCGTCGCCGTTGGGCGTGTACGACTTCCAGAAGCGCAGCTCGTTGATTGGCTGCTCGCCGGAAGGTGCCAGTGAGCTGGGCAAAACCGCCTCGGTGCTGGCCCGCGCGGAAAGCCTCACGGCCCACGCCCGCAGCGCCGAAATGAGGATCAAGAAGCCGCTATGAGCAAGTTCTGGAGCCCCTTCGTCCGCGATCTGGAGCCCTACGTGCCCGGCGAGCAGCCGAAAATGGCGCGGCTGGTGAAGCTCAATACCAACGAGCATCCCTTGGGCCCTTCGCCGAAAGTGATTGAGGCCATTCGGGACGCCGCCGACGACCGGCTGCGCCTGTACCCGGACCCGGATGCCACCGAACTCAAGGACGCCATCGCCACCTATTACGGCGTCGCCCGCGAGCAGATCTTCGTCGGTAACGGCTCCGACGAAGTGCTGGCCCACATTTTTCTGGGGCTGTTCAAGCAGGACCACCCCTTGTTGTTCCCGGATATCACCTACAGCTTTTATAAGGTGTACTGCGGGCTCTATGACATCGACTACCGGCCGGTGCCGCTGGACGACGAGCTGGCCATTGAGCCGTCGCATTACGGCGCCCCCAACGGTGGCATCATCTTCCCCAACCCCAACGCGCCCACCGGCCGGTTGCTGCCGCTGAACGCCATCGAGACTATTCTGATCGCCAACCCGGATTCCGTGGTGGTGGTGGACGAAGCCTACGTGGATTTCGGCGGCGACAGCGCGATCGCGCTGGTGGATCGCTACCCCAACCTGCTGGTCACCCAGACGCTCTCCAAGTCCCGCTCACTGGCCGGGCTGCGCGTCGGCTTCGCGGTGGGCAATCCTGAGTTGATTGAAGGGCTGGAGCGGATTAAGAACAGCTTCAATTCCTATCCGCTGGACCGCCTCGCCATCGCCGCCGGCAAGGCCGCCTTCGAGGACGACGACTTTTTCCAGCGCGGCCGGGAACTGGTGATCGAGGAACGCGAGACCCTGTGCCGTGGCCTGGAAGCCCTGGGTTTTCAGGTGCTGCCCTCGGCGGCCAACTTCCTGTTTTGCCGCCACGCCACCCGCCCCGGCGCCGACCTGGCCACGGCACTGCGCGAGCGCGGCATCATTGTCCGCCACTTCGGCAAGCCCGAGCGCATCGCGGACCACCTGCGGATAACGGTGGGGCGCCCCGATCAGAACCGCGAGCTCACCGACGCGCTGGAAGACATCCTCGGCAGTTAATAGTTAATAGTTAATAGTTAACAGTTAACAGCGAAATCACCTCTCAGATAGGCCTGAGCGCCCGACGGGTTTCGCTATTAACTATTCACTGTTAACTATTAACTGCTCTTTTTAGCTTTCGTTTGCGGGTGGGCGTGTGCCGATGGTCACCTCAAGCCCCAGCTCCTGGGTATTGCGCCGCACGTTCAGCGTGAGCTTGGTGCCCGGCTCGGTACCGGCGATGCGGTTCATCGCCTCGTAGCCGTCCTTCATGGTTTCGTCGTTGATGCCGACCAGCACGTCGCCGGCTTGCAGCCCGGCCTCCTGGGCCGGGCTGCCGGACACCACCTCGGTGACTACGCCGCCGACCACGTCTTCCATGCCGAAGGTTTCCGCCAGGGTCGGGTTGATGTCCTGGACGGTGACGCCCAGATAACCGCGGATGACGCGGCCGTGCTCGATCAGGTCGGACATCACCTCGCTGGCGATCGACGCCGGGGTGGCGAAGCCGATG
The DNA here is from genome assembly GCA_041624875.1 of Alcanivorax sp. Classification (GTDB taxonomy): domain Bacteria; phylum Pseudomonadota; class Gammaproteobacteria; order Pseudomonadales; family Alcanivoracaceae; genus Alloalcanivorax. The sequence continues at coordinate 2,795 of JBFJUC010000193.1, read as the reverse complement.
CCCTGCCAGTTGCCGTCCGAGGACAGAATGGCGGTGTTGATGCCGATCAGGTGGCCGCGCGTGTTGATCAGCGCGCCGCCGGAATTGCCCCGGTTGATGGCCGCGTCGGTCTGGATGAAATTCTCGAAGGTGGCGATGCCCAGGTGCGTACGACCGGTGGCGCTGACAATACCCATCGACACGGTCTGGCCCACGCCCAGGGGGTTGCCGATGGCCAGTACCACGTCGCCGACGCTCACCGGTTGCGGGCCGTTCAGTTCGATTTGCGGCAGGTTCTCCAGGGCGATCTGCAGCAGCGCCAGGTCGGTTTCCGGGTCGGTGCCCACCACCCGCGCCGGCGCGTCACGGCCGTCGCGCAGCGCCACCAGGATCTCATCCGCGTCGCGGATCACGTGGTAGCTGGTGAGCACATAGCCTTTGGACGACACCAGTACCCCGGAGCCCAAACTGGCCAGCGCGCGCTCGCGGCGCGGTCGTTCCATGAAGCGGTTGAACAGCGGGTCGTCGCTGAGCTGGTCGCCGCCGCGGGTGACGATTTGCGTGGTATAGACGTTCACCACCGCCGGTGCCGCCCGGGCCACCGCGTCCGCGTAACTGTCCGCGCGGGGGGCCGTGGCGGTGACCGGCGCGCCGGCGTCGCGGGCACCGGGCCCGTGCTCGTACCACCACAACACCGACAGGCCCACGGCCAGGCCGGCGACCACCGGCAACGCCAGAAATCGAAACAGCTTTAATAATGGGCCTGTTAACACTTATCCAAGCCTCCGCCCCCGCGAATCATGTAGACTGCGCGCAATGTTAGCAGATCGGTGGCAGGTTGGGCCCATGCTTAAACGAGACCATCTTCTCACTCTTCTTGATAGTGAACTGCAGGCATCGCGGTTCCGCGATTACTGCCCCAACGGGCTTCAGGTGGAAGGTCGGGAGCAGGTGCGGCGGCTGGTGACCGGTGTCACCGCCTGTCAGGCGCTGATCGACGCGGCCATTGTCGAAGAAGCGGACGCCATCTTCGTGCATCACGGCTACTTCTGGAAAAACGAAGACCAGCGCGTGCGCGGCATGAAGAAGCAGCGGCTGCAAAGCCTGCTGCGTCATGACATCAGCCTGTTCGCGTACCACTTGCCGCTGGATGCACACCCGCAACTGGGCAACAATGCCCAGCTGGCACGGCGGCTGGGGCTGCGCATTGAAGGCGGCATGGAGGCGGACAACCCGCTCTCCATCGGCAACGTGGGGCGCCTGGACGACCCAATGAGCGCCCGCGATTTCGCTGTGCATGTGGAATCGGTGTTGGGGCGCGAGGCGCTGCACATCGGCGACGGCGAGGATGAAATCGAAACCCTGGCCTGGTGCACCGGCGCCGCCCAAGGCTTTATCGAGCAGGCTCGCGCCCTCGGCGTGGATGCCTACTTGAGCGGTGAGATCTCCGAGCCCACCACCCATTTCGCCCGCGAAACCGGCATTCATTATTTCGCCTGCGGCCACCACGCCACCGAGCGCTACGGGGTGCAGGCGGTGGGCGACTGGCTCGCCAATGAATATGGGCTGGAGCACATTTTCATCGACATTGATAACCCGGTGTAGGGCAGCACCTCTTCGGCAGTACGGGGACCCATGAACATCACGGTGATTTATAACCCTACCGCCGGGGGCGGCAGGGCGCGGCGGTTGCGCCATTTCGTGCGGGCGCTGGAAGAAGGTGGGGGCAAGGTGCGGCTCTACCACACCCGCGCACCGGGTGACGCCACCCGCTACCTGCGGGGCCTGGCGGACCAGGGCGAGGTGGTGGTGGCCGCCGGCGGGGACGGCACCACCAACGACGTGATCAACGGGCTCAACCCCGGTGTGGCGCTGGCGCTGTTTCCGATCGGCACCGCCAACGTGTTGTCCCGGGAGCTGTCGATCCCCCGCCGCCCGGAAGCCGCCGCCAGGGTGGTGCTCGACGGTCGTACCCTGAACGTGACGCCGGCGCGGCTTAATGGCCGCCGCTTCATGGTGATGGCCGGCATCGGTTACGACGCCTGGGTGGTCGATCAGGTCGATCTGATCCTGAAACGCCGGGTGGGCAAGCTCGCCTACGTGATCAGCATGATCCGCCAGCTGTTCCGCTACGGTCAGGTGCGCTACCGGATCACCGTGGATGGGCGGCCGCTCGACTGTTTTTCCGCGGTGATCACCAACGGCCGCTATTATGGCGGCAGTTTCGTGCTTAGCCGCGAGGCGGGGCTTTCCAAGCGCAGCCTGCAGGTGTTGATGTTCCAACGCCCGGGCCTGGCCTTCCTGTTGCGTTGCCTGGCGGCGCTGGTGGTGGGGCGCATGGAGCGCGTCGACGGCGTCGCCTCGTTGAGCGCCGAAAAAGTCACCGTCACCGCCCCCGGCCTGGAGCCGGTGCAAGCGGACGGTGACCCGACGGGCTGGCTGCCCGCCGAGATCGAACTGGAGCCGGCGCCGGTCAAGCTGCGTGTGCCCTGGGCTTAAAGCATAAGCACCAAACCGAAAGTTCTTAGCAGCGGTGGAGGGCCCCGGACGCGGGCCGGTATAATGCGCCGCCATCACAGACACAACCGACCATCTAGGGAGTGAACATGTCGCAACTGGTGAAACCCCACGGCAGCGAGACGCTGAACATTCTGCTGCTGGAAGGCGCGGAACGCGAAAGCGCGCTGGCCGCCGCCGAGGCGTTGCCGAAAATCACCCTCAGTTCCCGCGAGCGCGGCGACCTGATCATGCTCGGCATCGGCGGTTTCACCCCGCTGGACGGGTTCATGGGCAAGGCCGACTGGCAGGGCGTGTGC
>JBFJUC010000192.1:0-5213 GCA_041624875.1 Alcanivorax sp. | reverse complement strand
TCGGCGCCGAACACCGCCGGCCCGTGGCCTGGCACCAACACCGCCGGTTTTTTCGCGGCCATGGCGCGCAGCGCGCGGGCCCATTCCGCCGCGAACCGTTGCACCTTCTGCGGGTTACCGGCGTTGGGGGCGGCCCAGATAATAAAGTCCCCGGTGACCACGGTGCGGGCGTCCTCGATCCAAGTCCAGGTATGATCGTCGGTCTCACCCATGCCGTGGTGCAGGGTTAGCCGGCGTCCGCCGCGCTCGAGCACCATCTCCTCCTCATAGAACGTGTCCGGGTAGCGGTACTCGTCGGGCCATTTGAAGCCGGCCACCTTGAATTGGCGGCCGTTGATGTGCGCGGTCCAGTCGGCGCTGTCCTGGTAGCGTTGGAATCGCCGCCGGATATTCGCCTGCCCGATCACCTCGGGCTTATCCAGCCCGGCCTGTTTCGCTTCGGCGTCGAACAGCGGCGTTCCGAAGGCGTGGTCCAGATGCCCGTGTGTATAGATCACCGTACGGATCGGTTTTTGCGACCAGTCACGGATCGCTTTGTGAATGTTGCCGGCGGTATGGCGGCTGCCGCAATCGATCACCACCAGCCCGTCGTCGGTGTCCACCACCGTGACGTTGCCCACCACGCCCCGTGAGGCGATATAGGCCAGGTCGTTATCAATGGGAATGAGTTGGCTGCCGTGCAGATGGCGGTTCCAGTCCCGGCCGAAGTCGAAGCGCTCCCAGCAAGCGTCGCCAAGGGCGCGAAGGTCGTTATCGGTCACTGTGTTCTCCTTTTTTGTTTGCTGCGGATCGGTATCCGGAGATGCCGGTGTTACTTAAAGTAATGATAAACAATTAAAAAAGATAGAGAGGGCGCCCGGAAAGGTCATTTTTTGTGCGTTCCGAGCCTTGCTTCCCGGGCGGATTGGGGTGGGTTCGTCGCTCGTTTGTAACCAGGACCGGTCGGCTCGCTATCGGTTTACGCCTGTTCTCGAGATGGTGGCGAGATAAGGTGAAGGCTTTATATGAAGCCTATACCAAATGGTATGGCGATTAATGCGGTGGCTTACTGGTTGTGGTTGACGGTCGTTGGCGTCGCTGTGCGGGCTGCTTTTTCTTGGCCCCCGCTTTCCGATGCCTCTTTCATGGCGTCACGAACAATATAATTGACACACATTAATTGGGCGTGGTCAGATACCAATAACAACAACATAAAGGCGGTCCTGGTGGATCGCGGGAGGAGAGAGTGTTCGCCTTTTCCATACGGCAACTTGGCATGGTCGTGGGTCTGGCGCTCGCGGGCGTGACCGTTTACACGTCCCTGTTCGGGATTTTCGATCCGAGCTATCAGCGTCCGCTCACTTTTGCCGCCTGCATTGTCGCGGCGGTCTGCGTTAAACCGCTGGTTACCATCTATCCGTTGTCGGCGCGGGGTGGCCGCTTTCTGTTGTGGGTGCTCGACGCGCTTCTAGTGACGATGATCCTGCTAGCCATTCAGCGTTTCGTCGTCAACGCGGATGGCATGCAGAACATGCTGGTGGACTACAGCCGCACGGATCAGTTCATCGCTCTGGGTGGTTTGATAGCGTTGATTGAGCTGACCCGCCGCGAGTTCGGCCTGGGTTTGTCGCTGTTCGCCTCGGTGACACTGGTGTATTGCTTGTTCGGTGAAATGCTGCCCGGCGGGCTTCGCCACGCAGGATTCTCCCTGGATCAGGTGATGCAGGGGATGTGGTACGGCTTCACCGGGGTGTTCGGTACCCCGGTGGCGGTAATGATCGAACTGTTGTTTATCTACATCATTTTCGGCGTCATTCTTGAGGCCACCGGCGCCGGTCCCGCATTGGTGCGCATGGCGATCCGGGTTACCGGCTGGCTGCCGGGCGGCCCCGCCCACGCGGCGATTCTCGCCAGCATGCTGTTCGGTACTATGTCCGGTAGCGTGGCCGCCAACGTCGCGGGTACCGGTGCCTTCACCATTCCGATGATTAAGCGGCGCGGCTTCAGCCCTGCTTTCGCGGGCGCGGTGGAGGCCGCGGCCTCCACCGGTGGCCAGGTGATCCCGCCGGTGATGGGCGCCGCCGCCTTCATGATGGCTCAGCTCACCGGCACGCCCTATTTGTTGATCTGCCTGGCCGCCTTGCTGCCCGCGTTCTTCTATGTCGCCGCTCTTTTCTGCGCGGTTTTCTACGAGGCGCGTCGCCAAGGCATTAAGCCCACGCCCACCGACGAACTGCCGGTACTGACCCGCCAGGACTGGGTGCTTTCACTTATGTTCGTGGCACCGGTAATCACCGTGATCGGGGTATTGGCCAGTGGCCGCTCGCCGGCCATGGCCGGTGTCTGGGCGGTGATTGTCGCTGTGCTCTTCGGGTTTCTTAACCCCGAGATGCGCCGCAGGCCGCAGTCCATCATTACCGCGCTGGCACGCGGTGGTATTTCTGGTTCACGGATTATGATCGCGGTGGGCGCCATCGGCATTGTGATCGCCGGCATGGACCTCACTGGCTTGGGGTTGAGTTTCGCCCAGTCGGTGGCGGCGCTGGGCGAGCAAAGCTTGTTTATCAGTTTGTTGCTCACCGCGCTGGGCTGCCTGATTCTCGGCATGGGCATGCCGACACTGCCCGCGTACCTGATCATCGTCCTGGTTATGGGGCCGGCACTGTCCAGCTTTGATGTGCCGATCGTCGCCGCCCACCTTTTTGTTCTCTATTTCGGCGTGCTGTCGGCGGTTACGCCGCCGGTGGCAATCGCCGCTTTCGCCGCGGCTCCATTGGCCGACGCCAACCCGGTGAAAGTCAGTCTGGTATCCATGCGTCTGACCATGGTCGGTTTCGTGGTGCCGTTCTTGTTCGTTTTCAATCCCTCCTTGCTGTTGCTTGGCGACCACTTCGAGTGGGGCGCACTGGTGTGGGGCGTGGCTCGTATCGTGTTGGTGATCTGGGCGCTGACCACGGCGTTCGCGGGCTTTGGCGCGGCTCGTTTGAGTGCCGCCGCGCGGGTGTTGCGTTTCGTGATCGCCGGCCTGTTGGTGGCCAAAGGCAACAGCCTGGAGTTGATCGGTTTCGCGCTGGCGCTGCTGACTCTGGGTGCCAGCTACTTGACGCCTTTAACGCGGCGCTGGAGCGGCGTCGCTGCTGGCAATTCTTCAAGCGAATAACAAACGAATCTCGGGAGAATCATATGAGATATTCAAACCGTACGATGAAAGGAAAGAACCCCATTACAGCTCTGGGCAGGTCGCTGGTGCTGCTTGCGGCGATTGCTTTGGCCGGGCACACCTGGGCTGAAACCAATGTTCGAATGCACACTGCCCAGGCCGGGTCTTCTCCTTACGTGTTCGCGGTGGCCTTGCAATCCGTGTTGCAGAAAAACCTGCCGGTGGACATCAACCTAACCGCCGGAATGTCGTCCACGCGATCGACGTTGGATGCCTCCAAAGGGCAGGTCGATCTGTTCATTTCCTCCCCGTCCATCAACCATTTCATGAGCAGTGGCACCGGTATGTTCGCGCAAATGGAGCGGGCGCCGGAGTTGTATAAGAACGTTCGCCAGATCATGAACTTCCCGCTCGGACCCTACCACATCATCGTGCCCGCCGACTCCGGCATCACGTCGCTGAAACAGATCAAAGGTAAGCGGGTGTTTATCGGGCCCCCGGGCGGCGCGGCCACTCTGGTGGCGTTGTCCATCGTCGAAGGCGCCACCGGCTATAAAGCCGGCGAGGATTACCAGATGGCGAAGCTCGACTGGAGCTCCGGCAACCAGGCGTTCCAAGACGGACAGGTAGATCTCTACATCGGCCCCACCGAGCTGCCCTCCGCCGGTATTCAGCAACTGGCATTGCTTCAGGAAATACGTTTCCTGGACATCCCGGAAGAAGCCATGGACACCGAGCCGATGAAAGAAGTCATGGCCTTGCCGGGTCGGACGATTATGAAGATTCCATCGGACATTTACGGCGAGAACCAGGTCAATACCGAGCCGGTCAACGCCGTCGGTACCTGGGTAGGCCTGGGTACGCATAAAGACGTCGACGAAGAACTGGTTTATCAAATCACCAAAACTATTTTCGAGAATCTGCAGGCCTTCTATAACGCCGGTGAGTTCATGAAAACCATCAACGAAGACAACGCGCTTCGCCAGATGAACGGCAAGCTGCACCCGGGCGCTTTGCGCTACTACCGCGAGAGTGGCTTTGACGTGCCGGACAGCGCCGTACCGCCGGAGGCTGAATAATGGGCGTAATCACCACTCCCGACCTGGCCATTGATTCATTGGACCCACTGTTCAAGCCGCGCTCGGTAGCGGTCATCGGGGCGTCCTCGACGCCCACTAAAATCGGTGGTTTGCCGATCGCCTTCCTATTGGCCCAGGGGTTCGCCGGTGAAATCTATCCGATCAATCCGAAAGCCTCGGAAATTCAGGGCCTGACCGCGTACCCCGCGATCGGTGACGTCGCCGGCCGGGTGGATCTGGCAATTATCGCTGTGCCGGCGGCGATGGCGCCTACCGCGGTGGATCACGCCATCGCCGCAGGTGTCAGCGGCATTGTGCTGTTCTCCTCCGGCTTTGCGGAAATCAGCGACGAGGGCGCGCAGGCTCAGGCCGCGTTGGTGGAACGCGCCCGCAACGCCGGCGTTCGAGTCCTTGGCCCCAATTGTCTGGGCTTTATGAATCTCGCTGATAAGGTGTTCGCGACGTTCTCGCCGGTAGTTGGACAGGGCGTGACCAAAGCGGGTCGTATCGGTTTGGTAAGCCAAAGCGGTGCTTATGGCGCCTACGCCTTTACTCTCGCCCGGGAGCGAGGCCTGGGCCTCAGCTACTGGATCACCACCGGTAACGAGGGCGGTGTCGACTTCGCCGATTGCGTGGCGTGGTTGGCCAAGGACCCGGATACCGACGTCATTCTCGGCTATATGGAAGGCTGTCGTGACGGTCGCAAATTGGAGCGCGCACTGGCCGCCGCTCGCGATGCCGGTAAGCCGGTGGTGGTCACCAAGGTCGGGCGTACCGAGATTGGCGCTCAGGCGGCGGCTTCCCATACCGCCGCGCTGGCGGGTGAAGACGCTATATTCGACGCGGTGTTCCGGCAGTACGGCGTTTACCGTGCGCATTCGATAGAAGAGTTCTTCGATATCGGTTATGCAGCGTCGGTGGCCGGGCTGCCCAAGGGCAATCAACTGGGTGTATTCACCGTCTCCGGCGGCGCCGGCGTGTTGATCGCCGACGCC
>JBFJUC010000191.1:0-5230 GCA_041624875.1 Alcanivorax sp. | reverse complement strand
TCTGTCGGGCCGCAGCCACTTAAATCAATAGACACGACTAAGCATGTAGATCTACAGGCGGATTGCTGGCGGACGGGGGTTCGATCCCCCCCGCCTCCACCAACACCGAAAAACCCGGGCCCCGCCCGGGTTTTTTTGTTTGCGGGCCACGCCTGAGCTTCAAGCGACCAAAATAATTTAGTACCATTAATTCTTCCTCTTTCGCGGCGACGCTTTCAGCGTCCATGCGCACCCGCGAGCGGTCTGCGGAGCTTTCAATGACGTCTTGGATCCACGGTTTGCTGCCTTTCCTGCAATGGCCCCGACCTTCCGGCCCGGCATTGCGCAGGGACGCGATCGCGGGCGTCACCGTGGGGCTGGTACTGATTCCACAAGCCATTGCCTATGCCACGCTCGCCGGGATGCCTCCGATTACCGGCCTTTACGCTGCGCTGCTACCCGGCATCGTCGGCATCCTCTGGGGGTCCTCTTCGCTACTGGCGGTGGGCCCGGTGGCTCTGACCAGCCTGCTTACCTACGCCGCCCTGGCACCGATGGCGGAACCGGAAAGCCCGCACTGGGTGACCTTGGCGATCTGGCTGGCTCTGTACGCCGGCGTGATCCAGTTTCTGCTCGGTGCGCTGCGCCTTGGCGTGATCGCCAACTTTGTCTCCAACGCGGTGATCACCGGGTTTTTGAATGCCGCGGCGCTGATCATCCTGGTGTCGCAACTGCCCGCCCTGCTGGGGCTGCACGGTGAAGGGCTGATTTCCGCGCTCAAACAGCTCGCCGAACACGGCCTGCATCCTGACGCCGCCTGGCTGTGGACTTTAATGTTCGGCCCTGGCGCGCTACTGCTCCTGTTGCTGCAAAAACGCACTCTGCCACGCTTTCCTGGCGTTCTGCTGGTGTCTGTTCTGGGCATCGTGATGAGCGCCTGGCTGGGTTTTCAGGCGCTGGGCGGGGACGTAGTAGGGGCCGTCCCCTCGGGCCTGCCAGTTCTCCAATGGCCCGACGCTCTGACCATGGAGCAACACCGCTCACTATTGCCGGCGGCAGTGATCATCGCGCTGATCAGCTTTACCGAGGCGATGTCCAGCGCCCGCTCCCTGCCTTCGCCGGACGGGCGGCTCTGGGATCAGAACCAGGAATTGGTCGGCCAGGGGCTGGCCAAGGTGGCCAGCGGCCTGAGCGGCGCCTTCCCGGTAAGCGGTTCGTTTTCGCGCACCGCGCTGAATCGCTATGTGGGTGCCACTAGCGGCTGGTCGGCCCTGTTCGCCGCCCTCTGCACCCTGCTGTGCCTTCTTTTTTTCGCCGGTTACCTGCAACACCTGCCCCGGGCGATCCTTGCAGCGATCATTATCGTGCCAGTGTTCGGACTGCTCGACCCAATGGCCTTTGTCCGGCTGTGGCGGGCCTCGGTGGACGACGGCCTGGTGGGTGTCGCCACTTTCCTGGTCACCTTGGCCTCGGTGCCGTATCTGCACTGGGGTGTCCTCACCGGCTTCCTGCTGTCGATTCTGTTCTTTCTGTACCGCCGCTCGCACCCGCGCCTGATCGAACTGGGCCTGCACACCGCCGGCACCCTGCGCGACCGCGCCCTGCACGGCCTGCCGCCAGTGGCGCCGGGCGTACTGGCATTGCGCATGGACGCCTCGCTGACCTACATCACCGCGCCGCTTCTGGACCGGTTTATCCGCAAGCGGCTGCGCACCGAACCGGAGATCCGCGTGGTATTGATCTGCGCCTCGGCAATGAACGCCATGGACGCCACCGGCGCCGACACCCTGTCCACGCTACAGCGTGACCTGGGCCAACGCGGCGTGCGTCTGACGCTTTCCGGCGTCAAGAAACAAGTCCGCGACGTGCTCAACGATACCGGCCTGATGGCGGAGCTCGGGGAACACAATATGTTCGTCAATAATCGTGAAGCGGTCGCCGCCCTGAGCGCTACCGGGGACCAGGCCCAAGAGGAAAATCACCGAAGCGGGGACTGAGTACCTGACAACGCCCGCCGTTTTGGCGAAGATAAGCCTGTTGCGGAGCAGGATGCCGATTCCCGTATGAAACGTTTTTTTCTCGTCGCACTGACGCTGTTGATCGCCGTCGGTGTGATGTCTCAGTTGCGCTATCTGATCCCGGTGCTGGAATTGCGGGACCACAACCCGGACGACACCGCTTTCATGGAGCGCGCCCGGGAGCACGGCACGGTGCGCTACGAGTGGCGGAACTACGAACGGATCGCCGACGATCTGAAGCGCGCCGTGCTGATTTCCGAGGACGCCCGCTTTATGGAGCACATCGGCTTCGACTGGCGTGGCATCCGCCACGCCATCGAGCGCAACGAAGAAGCGGGCCGCCCGGTGGCCGGCGGCTCCACGGTGACTCAGCAACTGGCCAAGAACCTGTTTCTGAGCAGCGAAAAATCCTACACCCGCAAGATCCAGGAAGCGTTGATCGCGCTGATGCTGGAAGCCACCCTTTCCAAGAAGCGCATCCTGGAGCTGTATCTCAACACCGCGCAATGGGGCAACCGCCTGTTCGGCGCCCAGGCCGCGGCCCGGCACTACTTTGGCATCGACGCCCATGCCCTGAGCCCGGCCCAGGCCGCGCAATTGGCGGTGCTATTGCCCCGCCCCAGCTACTACGACGTGCGCGGCACCACCGATTACGTTGCACAGCGCACGCTTTGGATTCAGAAGCAGCTGCCACTGGTCAGGATTCCAGCACCCTGACCGCGGTGGGGCGAACTTATCCGTCCCCGCGAGACTCTGAATTCCATCCGCCGCCTTGCGGCCGCAAGTACAATTCAACCGTTCGCTTTCCCGTATTCCGGAGACCGCCCTATGAGACCTGTTTGGTTCGCCCTGCCGCTGTTGTTCGCCCTCACGGCCTGCGACAACACGGACACGCCGTCGCCCGTGGAACCCGTTTCGACCCCGTCGCCACAGGACGCCACCGAGCCCAGCGAAGGCCTGGCCGGCATCTGGCGGCCGCAGGGGGAAAACCCGCTACACGCGCTGGTACTGGAGAACGACGGCCAGCTGTACCTGGTCGGCGACCAGGGCCACCGCGGTGTGCGCTGGGAAAAACAGGACGACGATACCCTTGTGCTCAACTACCTGAACACTCGCGACGACGCCCCCCTGAACCAGGATCCGCTTACCGTTACCCTTGAGAACCCATCCCTGACCCTGGCCGGGGAAGGCCCCTTCGCTGGTGAGTACCGCCGCGACGCCTCCGACGTGGGCACTCTGGAAGGCCGGGTGGTGCTGCCCGACAACGCCGAACTACCCGACACCAGCGTGCTGGTGCTGACACTGCGGGACCAGACCGCCGCCGACGCCACCCCGCTGGTACAGCGGCTCACGCGCCTGGTCGCCGAAGACGGCAAAATGCCGTTCCGGCTTTACTACAACGACGACAAGATCGATGACAGCCACCGCTATGTGGTGGACGCCCGGGTGATTCTGGATGGCGCCGTGCAGTTCACCACCACCGCGCCCCACCGGGTGCTGGACGGCGCCGCGGACAACCCGACCACGCTGTCGCTGCACGCCGCCACCGCCGAGCCCTCGTTCGCCAACACCTACTGGAAACTGATCCAGGTCGGCGGCGAGCAGACACCGCCACCCCAGAACCAGAACGCTCAGGCCCATCTGGTGTTTCACAGCGAAGCGCAGCAGGTCAAAGGCAGCACCGGCTGCAACAGCCTCACCGCCGGCTACCAAAACGACGACGACCGTCTTACCCTCGAACCACTGGCCACCACCAAACGGGCCTGCAGAGGCCCCAACCAGGCGCAAGCCTTCACCGACGCCCTGGCGCGCACGCAACGGTTTGAAATTCAAGGGCAGCGCCTGACACTGTACGGTGAAGACGAACAAGCGCTGGCGATTCTGCAAGCGGAGTATCTGTTCTGATGCGCGTTCACTATCTTTCCCATGTGCCGTTCGAAAAGCTCGGCACCATGGAAACCTGGCTGGCACAACGGGGCGCCGCGCTGTCCGCCACCCGCTTTTACCAGGGCGACCCGCTTCCCGAGCCGGAGCAACTGGACACGCTGATCGTGATGGGCGGTCCCATGGGCGCCGACGACGAGGCCCGCTACCCGTGGATGGCGGCGGAAAAGCGCTTTATCGAACAATGCATCAAGGCGGACAAGAAAGTGCTGGGCGTATGTCTCGGCGCCCAATTGATCGCGCGCGTGCTGGGGGCTTCGGTGGCCGCCAACCCGGAGCCGGAAATCGGCTGGTTCCCGGTGCAAAGCACGGACGCCGGGCGACGGGACCCGATCGGCGCCCTGTTCGATGACGGCGCGCCGGTGCTGCATTGGCACGGCGACACCTTCGCGATGCCCGACGGCGCCGTGCATCTGGCGCGTAGCTGGGGCTGCGAAAACCAGGCTTTCCGTTTCGGTGAACGGGTGCTGGGGCTACAGTTTCATTTGGAGCTTGGCGAGAAGGAGGCCCGCGCCCTGTGCCGCGAATGCGCCGATGAACTAAAAGACGGGCCCTGGATTCAGAGCGAAGCGGAGATGCTCTCGGACCCGGCCCGCTTCAGCGCCGCGCAGCGGCGCCTGGGCCGGGTTCTCGAGACGTTTCTGGCTATCTGAACCGGGCGGACCCGGTCCGGTTTACGCCTGGGCCCGGGCCGGCGCCTCGGCGGTGGTTTCGGCGACCCGGCCGGCGGCGCACAGGATCGCCTGCAACGCCGCGGCGGTGGTGTCGGCGGCCAGGGCCACCGCGCTTTGTACCCGCTCACCGACACGCACCCGCACACAGGCCATGGCGTTGGCTTCGGTGTCATCGCCCAGGGACGATTCGTCGAAGGCTTCCACGCGAATCTGCCAGCCGTGGCGACGGTTGAGCGCGTCCACCAAAGCCCCCACGGCCCCTTCACCCTGACCGTTGAGATCCACGGTGCCGCCTTTGTCGCCAACACTGATGCTCGCCTTAACGCCCGCATCGGTGCGGTGCAGGTCATAGGAACGCAGCGTCCAACCCGACGGCACGTCCAGATAGTCGCCGTTAAAGCGACGGTGAATGCGCTCCCCGGTGATCTCGCCGCCGTCTTCCTCGGCGTCCTGCTGCACCACAAGCGCCAGCTCCTGCTGCAACCAACGCGGCAACGTCAGGCCGAAGTCCCGCTCCAGCACATGGGCCACGCCGCCCTTGCCCGACTGGGAGTTAATCCGCACCACTTCCTCGTAGCGGCGGCCCAGATCGTGGGGATCGATGGGCAGGTACGC
>JBFJUC010000190.1:0-5259 GCA_041624875.1 Alcanivorax sp. | reverse complement strand
ATCAGCAAAAAACTCGCCAAACAGGCCCTGGCGGCGAAAGCCGACGGTCGTCTCACGGACGTGTACCTGCCGCTCACCGACGGCAGCGAAGTGGAGATCATCACCCGCGAACACGACGACGCGCTGGAACTGATTCGCCACGACGCCGCCCACGTGATGGCCGAAGCGGTGCAGGAATTGTTTCCCGACACCCAGGTGACCATTGGGCCGACCATCGAGAACGGCTTTTATTACGACTTCTACCGGGAAGCGCCCTTCACCCCGGACGACCTGGGTGCGATTGAAAAGCGCATGCAGGAGATCGTTCGCCGCAACGAAGATATCCGTCGGGAAGTGTGGGACCGGGACGAGGCGGTGACGTTCTTCCTCGGTCAGGGCGAGGACTTCAAAGCCGAGATCATCCGCGACCTGCCCGCCGACCAGGAAGTGTCGCTGTACCGCCAGGGTGAGTTCATCGATCTGTGCCGGGGGCCGCACCTGCCGGCCACCAGCAAACTCGGTGACGGCTTCAAACTGATGAAGGTGGCCGGGGCCTACTGGCGCGGCAACGCCGACAACGCCCAGTTGCAGCGCATTTACGGCACCGCCTGGCGCGACAAGAAAGAGCTCAACGCCTACCTCAAGCAGCTTGAGGAAGCGGAAAAGCGCGACCACCGTAAGCTGGCCCGCGAGATGGGCCTGTTCCATATCCAGCAGGAGGCGGTGGGCAGCATGTTCTGGCACCCCAAGGGCTGGCGTCTGCGCAAGAACCTGGAAAATTACATCCGCGACAAGATGGTCAAGTACGACTACGAAGAGGTCGCGACCCCACAGCTGATGGACCGCATCCTGTGGGAAAAATCCGGGCACTGGGACAAGTACGGCGACGACATGTTCACGGTCTGCACCCACGACGACCGGGAAATGGCGATCAAGCCGATGAACTGCCCCGGCCATGTGCAGATCTTCAACCAGGGCATCAAGAGCTACCGCGACCTGCCGATCCGTATGGGCGAGTTCACGGCGCTGTTCCGCAACGAAGCTCACGGCGCGCTGCACGGCTTGATGCGGGCACGCTCGTTCAGCCAGGACGACGCGCATATTTTCTGCACCGAAGGTCAGATCAACCCGGAAACCGCCAGCTTTATTGAAATGCTGCGCGAGGTGTACAAGGACTTCGGCTTCGACGAATTCCGCATCAAATTCTCCGACCGCCCGGAAAAACGTGCCGGTTCCGACGAGACCTGGGACAAGGCCGAAGCGGCATTGCGCGGCGCGGTGGAGTCCCTGGGCCTGGAATGCGAACTGAACCCCGGTGAAGGCGCCTTCTACGGGCCCAAGCTGGAATTCGTGCTGCGCGACGCCATCGGCCGGGACTGGCAGTGCGGCACTCTGCAGGTGGATTTCGTGCTGCCCGAACGGCTGGACGCGGAATACGTGGCCGAGGACGGCTCCCGCCAGCGCCCGGTGATGCTGCACCGGGCGGTGCTCGGCTCACTGGAACGTTTCCTCGGTATTCTGATTGAGTCCACCGCCGGCCATTTGCCGCTGTGGATGTCACCCAGCCCGGTAGTGGTCGCGACCATCACCAACGCGGTGGACGACTACGCCGCCGAGGCGGTGGCACTGCTCAAAGCCAAGGGCATTCCGGCGGAGCTGGATACCCGCAACGAAAAAATCGGTTTCAAGGTACGCGAACACTCCAAGGCGAAGACCGCCCGCATCTGGGTGGTGGGCGAGAAAGAAGCGGAAGAGCGCAAGGTGGCGATCCGCAGCCTGGGCTCCAAGGACACCCAGGAACTGGGCCTTGAAGAAGCGGTGGAGCAGCTGTTCCAGGATACCCGCGCGCCGATCTGAGGAACGCCCATGTTCAAGGACAACGAACAGCAACCGGAAGGCTTCAGCGTCCCGCTCCGCGAGGCGCTGGACAACCTGGTATTCAACGAGGCCGGCCTGGTGCCGGTGATCGCCCAGCAGCACGACACCGGCGAGGTATTGATGTTCGCCTGGATGAATCGGCAGGCGATCGAGGAAACCCTGGCCACCGGGCGGGTGTGCTACTACTCCCGCTCGCGCAAGACGCTGTGGCGCAAGGGCGAATCCTCCGGCCAGACGCAGACACTGAAAGAGCTGCGCGTGGATTGCGACGGCGACGTGCTGCTGGCACGCGTAGAACAGACCGGCGCCGCCTGCCACACCGGCCGGCGCGACTGTTTCTACTGGAAGCTGGACGCCGACAAGGCGGTGATCGACAAGAGCCCGCTGATCAATCCGTCCGAGCTGTACAAAAACGACGACGCGCAAAAAGACCCGTCGAAATAAACCGGAACCAGGACCGCATCCGGATGCTGAAACTGCACAACACCCTCACCGGCACCAAGGACGACTTCGCTCCCCTGGACCCGAATCGCGTCACGCTCTATGTGTGCGGTCCGACCGTCTATAATTACGTCCATATCGGCAACGCGCGGCCGGTGGTGGTGTTCGACGTGCTCTACCGGCTACTGTCCCGGCTGTACCCCAAGGTGGTCTACGCCCGCAACATCACCGACATCGACGATAAGATCATCACCGCCTGCGCGGAAACCGGCGAGCCGATGGCCGCGCTCACCGAGCGCTTCACCGACGCCTTCCGTGACGACATGGCGGCGCTCAATACTCTGCAGCCCGACATCGTGCCCAAGGCCACCGACCATATTGGCGAAATGACCGCCATGATCGACACCTTGATCGCCAAGGGCCACGCCTATGAAGCGGACGGCCATGTGCTGTTCGCGGTGGAGTCGATGCCCGACTACGGCAAGCTGTCCGGCCGCAACCTGGAAGACATGCGCGCCGGCGCCCGGGTGGAAGTGGCGGACTACAAGCGCCATCCCGGCGACTTCGTGTTGTGGAAACCCAGCAGCGACGACCAGCCCGGCTGGGACTCCCCGTGGGGCCGCGGCCGTCCGGGCTGGCACATCGAATGCTCGGCGATGATTCATAAGCATCTCGGCGATGTGATCGATATCCACGGCGGTGGTCAGGATTTGATTTTCCCGCACCATGAAAACGAGATCGCCCAAGGCTGCTGCGCCCACGGCACCGAATACGTGCGCTACTGGATGCACAACGGCTACATCAATATCGACGGCGAGAAGATGTCCAAATCCCTGGGCAACTTCCGGCTGGTGCGTGATTTGCTGACGAAGTTTCCCGGCGAGGTATTGCGCTTCGCGTTACTGTCCAGCCACTACCGGTCGCCGCTCAACTTTTCCGCCGAGTTGCTGGAGCAGGCGGAAAGCAGCCTGGATTCGCTCTACTACGCCCTGCTCGGCCGTGGCGAGACGGTGGAGGCCGACGCGGACTACCGGCTGCCCGAAGACCATCCGGTGCTCATCGCTCTGCTCGACGACCTGAACACCTCCGAGGCGATCAGCGCCCTGCATGCGATCGCGGCCCGCCTCAACAAGGCGGAACTGGACGAGAAGCCAGCGCTTAAAGCGGAGCTGCAGGCCGCCGCGCACCTGCTCGGGCTGCTCGAGGCCGACCCCAGCGCCTGGTTCCAGGGCAAGAAAGCCGGCGACGACGGCCTCGACAATGCCACCATCGACGGCTTGGTGGCGGAACGCACCCAGGCCAAGAAAGACAAGAATTTCGCCCGCGCGGATGAGATCCGCGACCAACTCAAGGACGCCGGCATCCAGCTCGAGGACACCCGCGAGGGCACCCGCTGGACGCGCGGCTGAGGAATCCGGGGCGGCCCTAGAAACGAACCCGGTCGAAAACCGCCGGCAGGTCGTCCTTGCCGGCGTTCTTGAAGCGCGGCTTCTCCAGCTGCTCCTGAAGCCCTTCCAGCGTCACCAGCGGCGCCTTGGTGGCCACCAGGTTCGCCAGCCACACCGGCACCTTGCCGCCCGGATCAACGAAGGTACGGAATTCCACCCGCGTCCAGCCGTCCGCCAGCGGCGTGACCACGAACCGGTTGTCCAGCGCCGGGATGCGCACATAGCCGTCGCTGGGCGGTCGCTCACCCTCCGCGTTGACACTGTGCAGGGTCACGGCGCCGCTTTGCGACGCCTGACTGACACGGTTGTCGAGCACCACGTCGCGGTCGGACACCGGCCAGATGCCGTCGAAGCGCATGTAAGTGCGCTCGCCGCCGGTGCCCGCCACCGCCTCGCTGGCCTGGACCTGAAAGATCCATTCCGGAAAGGTGTCCACCGCGGTGATCGCCGTCAGCACCGGCACCGGGCCGTGCGGCACCTCCACCACACCGCGAAACGCCTTGACCGGGCTGTCCGGCACATCCCGGGTCCAGGTGGATACCTCGTCGCGGGCCCCGGCGTCCTGATTGGGTTGCCAGGTTTGAGCGGTGGCGGAGACGCTGACGGCCAGGAGCAGCAGCCCCGTGCACAGGGACACAAGCGGGTTCAACACGGCGATTCCTCGGTTCGGTGACAGACAGGCCGCTCAGTATGGGAGCCCGCCGCCCGCGCACAAGCGCACGGCGGAGGATTGGCCCCTTTTGCACATCGCGGTGGCGACATCGGCCCGATAACCGCTATGATGCCCAGTCGAATCAACCCCTGTTATAACCGGATGCCAACGTGAAACGCCTTCTGCTGGCCGCCCTGCGTGTGTACCAGACCGTACTGAGCCCCTGGCTGGGGAATCAGTGCCGGTTCTATCCGACCTGTTCGGAGTACGCGCGTCAGGCGGTGGAGGCCCACGGCAGCCTGCGCGGCTCCGGTCTGGCGGTAAAGCGGCTGTGCAAGTGCCACCCCTGGCACCCCGGCGGCTTCGACCCGGTGCCCGGCCACCGTTGCGGGGACGCCCATGACTGAGCGGCGTCTTCAGGGTCGGTTACTGTTCGTCGCCCTGCTGCTGGTCGCGCAGACGCTGCTCGCCTGGCACGCACCGGCGCACATCCTGGACGGCCTCGACGGGCACTCCGCGGTGGTCGCCCACGACTGCGATCTGTGCGTGCAGGGCCACGGCCTGGTGGGCGTGCCGACCCTGTTCACGCCGCCACCGGTTCTTCCCGACACCACCACGCCGCCGGTCGACGTCAGTCGCCCCGTGGCGGTCACCCCGACCAAGATTCATCCGGCGCGCGCGCCACCCCGCTTCTCCTGAATTCCAAGCACTGACTTCCCTTACAGGGCCCGACCATGGCGCAGCGCCATGGCGGCCCGTGGTTGTATTCAGGAGACAACATGAAACGCTTTACGCCCCCCATGGCGGCCGCCACCGTGGCCGCCATGGTCTGGTCCGTGGCGCCGGCCGCCGAGCCCGCGT
>JBFJUC010000189.1:0-5269 GCA_041624875.1 Alcanivorax sp. | reverse complement strand
TTTTGATCATAGTGTCTCGCCCACGTTGCGTGTTCTGAAGTCAAGCGGTGCTTTCCCCGGATGGCCGCGATGGAGGCGGAGGTGGGAAGGCGGCGCCATTATAATGACCGAGTGGTTCGGATGCCAGGACTGACCGTGTGGGATTAACCCCCTGGGGCCGCGTGTCCCGGTCGAAAAAAAGCCCGCGAAAGCGGGCTTTTTCCTGTTCTACGGCTCAATCCTTGGGGTAAATCGGGTATTCCACCCCGGACAGTTGCTGCAGAAGGCGTACCACCTGGCAGCTGTAGCCGAATTCATTGTCGTACCAGACGTAGAGCACGCAATGACGGCCGTTGACGATGGTGGCCTCGGCGTCCACCACCGACGCGTGCCGGGAGCCCACGAAGTCCGTGGACACCGCATCCGGGCTGCGGATGAAGTCCAGCTGCCGCTGCAGCGGCGAATGCAGGCTCACCCAGCGCAGGTAATCGTTGAGCTCGTCGAGCGTGGTTTCCTGCTCCAGGGTCAGGTTGAGAATCGCCATGGAGACGTCCGGGGTCGGCACCCGGATGGAATTACCGCTGAGCTTGCCGCCCAGCTCCGGCAGCGCCTTGGCGGCGGCGGTGGCGGCCCCGGTCTCGGTGAGCACCATGTTGAGCGGCGCGGCGCGGCCCCGGCGCGGCCCCTTGTGGAAGTTGTCCAGCAGGTTCTGGTCGTTGGTGTAGGAGTGCACCGTTTCCACGTGGCCGTATTCAATGCCGAACTTATCACTGAGCGCCTTGAGCGGCGGCACGATGGCGTTGGTGGTGCAGCTCGCCAGAGACAGGATGGTGTCGCTGTCCTCGACCATGCCGTGGTTGACGCCGGGCACGATGTTCTTGATGTCGCCCTTGCCCGGCGCGGTGAGGATCGCCTTGCTGATGCCCGGGCACTTCAAGTGCTGGGACAGACCCTCGCGGTCGCGCCATTTGCCGGTGTTGTCGACCAGCAGCGCGTCCTTGATGCCGTACTCGGTGTAGTCGATCGCCGACGGATCATTGGCGTAAATGATCTTGATGTAGTTGCCATTGGCGATGATCGCGTTGTCTTCCTCGTCCACGGCGATGGTGCCGGCGAACGGGCCGTGCACGGAGTCGCGGCGCAGCAGGCTGGCACGCTTTTGCAGATCGCCCTTGCCGGTCTCGCGCACCACCACGGCCTTGAGGCGCAGACCATCGCCGGAGCCGGTCTTTTCGATCAGCAGGCGGGCCAGCAGGCGGCCGATGCGGCCGAAACCGTACAACACCACGTCGGTCTCGCCGGGCAAATCGACCTTGTTGTTGACCGCCTCGCCCAGCTCTTCACGGACGTAGTCTTCAACGGACAGGCCACGGCTGTCCTTCTTGTACTCCACCGCCAGCTTGCCGATGTCCAGGCGACAGGGGCCCAGATCCAGCTTGGTCACTTCCTGCAGAATCGGGAACGAATCGACCACGGACAGACCGCTCTCGAACAGCTCGGAGTCCTCGATCTGCTTGACGAAGCGATGGGTCTTGAGGATCTGGATCACGGAATTGTTGACCAGCGAGCGGCTGTACACCGTGGTGGTCACGTTCTTCTCGCGGTAGAGACGGCCGATCATCGGGATCATGGCCTCTGCGATTTCTTCGCGGTTTTTCCAGCGTCCGAAGTGGTCTTCCAGTTTGTTCACGGCTGCGCCCCTCATCGGTTGGGTTGGCGGTCATGGGGGCGCGCATGATAGCGCCAAAACCGCGCCGCATCCAGGGTACTTACACCGGATCTTCACCCGGACGCAGGCGCATCAGGCCCTCCTGGGCCACCGAGGCCACGAGGGTGCCGTCGCGGCGGTAGATGTGGCCGAACGTCAAGCCGCGGGCGCCGGCGGCGCCGGGGCTTTCGCAGTGGTAGAGCAGCCAGTCGTCGACGCGCAGATCGTCGTAGAACCACATGGCGTGGTCCAGGCTGGCGCACTGCACATTGCTCTGCCAGAACGTCATGCCGTGGGGCTGCATGGCGGTGCCCATAAAACCGAAATCCGAACAATAGGTCAGCAATGCCTTGTGGGTCATGCGGTCCGCCTCGATCGGGTCCGGCACCCGGAACCAGAACTGCTTGAGCGGCTCGCGGGATTCCGGCGCGAACACATCGCGCGGCATCACCGGACGAAACTCCACCGGCCGCTCGCGCAGAAAAGCGGCGCGGAACTGCTCGGGAATACGGTCCGCCACGCGCAGGCGGGCGCTCTCATCACTCTCCAGGTCCTCCGGCGCGGCCACCTCCGGCATCGGCGCCTGGTGACGGGCGCCCTCCTCCTCCACCTGGAAGGACGTGGACAGACTAAAAATAGGACGACCGTGCTGAATCGCATTGACCCGACGCGTGGTGAAGCTCTTGCCATCGCGAATCCGATCCACGTCGTAGACCACCGGCTGACGGATATCGCCGGGGCGCAGGAAATAGGCGTGCAGGGAATGCACCGGCCGGTCCTCCGGCACCGTCATCGACGCGGCCAACAGCGCCTGGCCGGCCACCAGACCACCGAAAATGCTGCTTTGCCCGTTCGCTTCGCTGAGCCCCCGGAACAGGTTGTCCTCCAGCGGCTCCAGGCGGAACCGCTGCATCAACTCACTGACTGATTCCCTCATGCTCTCTTTCCCCAGCGCATAAATAAAACGGCAACGATGTTACCACACCTCGGCGGCTCCCAAAGCGACACACCGGTGGGGTACAATGCGCGCCCTCTGCTGGAGACGAAATGACGCTGTTACCCGATACCCCCCTGTTTCCGACCGGTCAGGATCGCTACAAAGACTGGCAAGGCCTTTCCGACGGCAGCCTGGCCGCGGTGCTCGCCGAGGTGGCGCGCGGCGCCGACGGCCCGCTGCTGGTGGCGGCGCCGGACAGCAGCCGCGCCCAGCAGCTCGCGGACGCGCTGGGGTTCTATTTAGGGGACACGGTGCCGGTGATGCTGTTCCCGGACTGGGAGACGCTGCCCTACGACCTGTTCAGCCCGCACCAGGACATCGTCAGCGACCGCATCCGGGTGTTGAACTGGCTGCACGGCGCCACGACCGGCGTACTGGTGGTGCCGGTCAACACCCTGATGCAGCGCATCGCCCCGCCGCTGCACATCAGCGGCAACAGCTTCATGCTGCGGGTGGGTGAAACCTTCGACATGGAAAGCACCCGCGCGCGCCTGGTGGACTGCGGCTACCGGCAGCGCGACAACGTCTACGAACACGGTGAATTCGCGGTGCGCGGCGCCATCATGGACGTGTTTCCGATGGGCTCCGCGCAGCCGTTCCGGGTCGAGCTGTTCGATCAGGACATAGAGTCCTTGCGCCTGTTCGACCCGGAGTCCCAGCGCTCCACCGGCCAGGTCAACGAGATCAACCTGCTGCCCGCCGCCGAATACCCGCTGAGCGCCGAGGGCATCCGCCGTTTCCGCACCGCCTTCCGGGAAACCTTCGATGTGGATCCGCGCAAGGTGCCGCTGTACCAGGACGTTTCCGAAGGCATCGCCACGCCCGGCCTGGAATACTACCTGCCGCTGTTTTTCGACCGCCTGGCCACCCTGTTCGACTACCTGCCCGGCAAGGCGCGCGCGGTGGAGATGGCCGGCTGCGAAGAGGCCGCCCGGCACTTCTGGGACGAAGTCAGCGCCCGCCACGAATCCCGCCGCCATGACATCCGTCGGCCGGTGCTGCCGCCGTCGGAACTGTTCCTGCGCCCGGACCAGCTCAACAGCGCCTGGCAGACCCTGCCCCGGGCGCGCCAGAAGGATTCCGACCAGGCGGTGCGCTTCCACGTGGCGGTGCCACCGACGGTGGCCGCCGACACCAAGACGCGCAACCCGCTGGCGCCACTGCACACCTTCGCCGACGCCCACCCGGACACGCGCATTCTGGTGGTGGCGGAAACGGCCGGCCGCCGCGAGGCGCTGCTGGAGATGATGCAGAAAATCGGCATCCAGCCGGTGATGAAGGACGGCTGGGCGCATTTCATCAACGAGCCGGACCGCTGGGCACTGACCCGCGGCGAGCTGGACGCCGGTTTTTACGCCCCCGACCACGATCTGCTGGTGGTCACCGAAAACGAACTTTACGGCGAGCGCGTGATGCAACGCCGCCGCCGGCGCACCAGCGAGGAAAGCGGCAACGAGCTGGGCATCCGCACCCTGGGCGAAATCAGCCCGGGCGCGGCGGTGGTACACCTGGACCACGGCGTCGGCCGCTACCAGGGCCTGGTGCACATGGAGGTGGACCGCCAGCAACACGAGTTCCTGCTGCTAGAGTACGCCGGCGGCGACAAGCTCTATGTGCCGGTGTCCTCGCTGCATCTGATCAGCCGCTACGGCGGCGCGGACAACCCGCCGCTCAACCGGTTGGGCACCGAACAGTGGACCAAGGCGCGCCAGAAAGCGGCGGAGAAGATCCACGATGTGGCCGCCGAGCTGCTCAACACCTACGCCCGCCGGGAAGCCCGCCAGGGCCGCGCCTTCGCGGTGGAAGCGGAAGACTACGAGCGCTTCGCCGCCGGCTTCCCGTTCGAGGAAACGCCGGACCAGGAAAGCGCCATTCGCGCGGTGCTCAGCGACATGCAGCTGGCCAAACCAATGGACCGGCTGGTGTGCGGCGACGTGGGCTTCGGCAAGACCGAGGTGGCCATGCGCGCCGCCTTCGTGGCGGTGGAAAAAGGCGCCCAGGTGGCGGTGCTGGTGCCCACCACCCTGCTCGCCCAGCAGCACTACGAATCCTTCATCGACCGCTTCGCGGACTGGGCGGTGAACGTGGAGGTCTTGTCCCGGTTCCGCAACGCCAAGGACCGCGCCGACGTACTCAAGCGTCTGGAAAGCGGCAAGGTGGACATCGTGGTGGGCACCCACCAACTGCTGCAGGAATCCGTCACCTTCCACGACCTGGGCCTGATCATCGTCGACGAGGAGCACCGCTTCGGCGTGCGCCACAAAGAGCGCCTCAAGGAACTGCGCGCCGAGTGCGACATCCTCACGCTCACCGCCACGCCGATCCCGCGCACCCTGAACATGGCGATGAGCGGCATGCGCGACATCTCAATTATCGCCACGCCGCCGCAAAAGCGACTGTCGGTGAAGACCTTCGTGCAACAGAAAGACGACACCGCCATCAAGGAAGCGCTTCTGCGTGAGCTGCTGCGCGGCGGTCAGGTCTATTACCTGCACAACGACATCGACACCATGGCGCGCACCGCCGAGGACATCCGCAAGCTGGTGCCCGACGCCCGGGTGGGCATCGCCCACGGGCAGATGCGC
>JBFJUC010000188.1:0-5289 GCA_041624875.1 Alcanivorax sp. | reverse complement strand
GTCCACCGGCGACGCTTCCGGGGTCAGGAAATCGAACACCTGGTCGCGCTTGGTCAGTTGCTCAAAGATGCTCATGCGGTGGCCTCCTGCGCCGGTGCCTTGCCCGAATCGGAGCCGTCGCCGTCAGTGCTGGCTTTCTTGCGATCGAACAGCAGGCCGGCGATACCCTTGGGCAGGAACACGGTGACCAGCACGAACAGGCCGCCGAGGGCGAACAGCCAGGCGTCCGGCATGATGCCGGTAAACACGGTCTTGCCGTAGTTCACCAGGATGGCGCCGATCACCGCGCCGTAGAGGGTGGCGCGGCCGCCCACCGCCACCCACACCACCAGCTCAATGGAGTTGAGTGGCGAGAACTCGCCCGGGTTGATGATGCCCACCTGGGGCACGTACAGGGCACCGGCGATGCCGGCCAGCACCGCGCTGAGGGTGAAGATCCACAGTTTGTAGTGCTCGGTGCGGTAGCCCAGGAAGCGGGCGCGGGATTCCGCGTCGCGCACCGCCATCACGGTGCGGCCCAGGCGGGTGCCGGTGATCCAGCGGCTGAGCACGAAAGCGCCGGCAAGCGCCACCGCCGAGGCGATCAGCAACGCCACCCGGGTGCTGTCCTCGCGCAGCGAGAAGCCGAGGATGTCCTTGAAATCGGTGAGGCCGTTGTTGCCGCCGAAGCCCAGCTCGTTGCGGAAGAACGCCAGCATCAGCGCGTAGGTGAGCGCCTGGGTGATGATCGACAGATAAACGCCGGTGACCCGCGAGCGGAACGCCAGCCAGCCGAACACGAATGCCAGCACGCCGGGCACCAGCGCCACCATGATCATGGCGAAGCCGAAGCTGTCGAAGCCGTGCCAGTACCAGGGCAGTTCCTCCCAGTTGAGGAACACCATGAAGTCCGGCAGCGTCGGGTGGCCGTAGACGCCCCGGTCGCCAATCTGGCGCATCAGGTACATGCCCATGGCGTAACCGCCCAGGGCGAAGAAGGCGCCGTGGCCGAGGCTGAGAATGCCGCAGTAGCCCCACACCAGGTCCAGCGCCAGGGCGAGCAGCGCGTAGCACAGGTATTTGCCCAGCAGGCTGACGGTATAGCTGCTCACGTGCAGACCGGAATCCGCTGGCACCAGCAGGTTGAGCAGGGCGACGATGATTACCGCCCCGAACAGGATGCCCAGGAAGGTCTTGGCGGTGCGGTCGGTGAGCGCGGTGGTGAGATCCGAATGTCGCATTATTCCTCCGCGGCCCGACCGCGCTGCGGGAACAGCCCGCGCGGTTTGCGTTGAATGAACAGGATGATGAACACCAGCACCATGATCTTGGCCAGCACGGCGCCGGCCATGGGCTCGATGATCTTGTTAGCGATGCCGAGGCTGAAGGCGGCGGTAAGCGTGCCCCACAGATTGCCGACGCCGCCGAACACCACCACCATGAAGGAATCGATGATGTAGGCTTGGCCCAGGTTGGGGCCCACATTGGTGAGCTGCGCCAGTGCCACGCCGGCGATACCGGCGATGCCGGAGCCCAGACCGAAGGTGAGGGCGTTGACCCGTTCGCTGCGGATGCCCATGGCGCGCGCGGTGCCACGGTTCTGGCTGACGGCGCGCACCTGCAGGCCCAGCCGGGTTTTCTTAAGCACCAGTTGCAGCGCGAAGAACACGATCAACGCGAACACGATGATGTAGAGCCGGTTATAGGTCAGCGAGAAGATCGGGTTGATCTGCAGGGCGCCGCTCATCCAGTCGGGGGTCACCACGGTGCGGTTGAGCGGCGAGAAGATCAGGCGTACCGCCTGCTGCAGAATCAGGCTGACGCCGAAGGTCGCGAGCAGGGTTTCCAGCGGCCGCCCGTAGAGGAAGCGGATCACGCAGCGCTCGATAATAATGCCGACAAGGGCCGACACCAGAAAAGCGGCGGGCAGCGCCACCAGCAGCGACCATTCGTGGCCGTCAGGGAAAATCTGCTGCACCACGAAGGTGGTGTAGGCGCCCAGCATGATCAGCTCGCCGTGGGCCATGTTGATCACGCCCATCACGCCGAAGGTGATCGCCAGGCCGATGGCGGCCAGCAGCAACACCGAGCCCAGGCTGAGCCCGAAGAACAGAGTGTCGGCGGTCTCATAGCGCTCGGTGCGCAGGTCGATTTTCTTCAGTGCGCGGTCGGCGGCGTTGCGTTCGGCGGCGGCGTCGCTCTTTGCCAGGCGGTCGCGCAGCGCGTTGCGCACCGCCGGCTCCAGGCTGCCGGCCACCGCATCAATGGCGTTCAGGCGCTCGTTGAGCTGGCTGTCCGGGTTGCGCAGCACGGCGATGTTGAGCGCGGTGTCGATGACGCCCTTGACCAGCGGGTTGGATTCTTCCGCCTGGCGGGCGCGCAGCGCGTCCAGCACCACCGGGTCGGTATTGCCCACCAGCCGCTGGGCCGCTTCCCGGCGATTCAACGGGTTGGGGTTGGCGAGCGCGGTGACCGATTTCAGGTCGCGGATCTGTTGGCGCAGGCGGTTGTTGATGATCACCGGGCGCGCGGCGCGGGCCTCGACGCTGCCCACATCCTCTTCGCTGACCGGGTCGCGCAGCGCCCAGCCGCCGTCGGCCTGTTCGCCGAGGACGATGCGGTCGCCGGCCAGATCGTGGAGAAGCTCGCGATCAAGCAGCGCCTGCAGTAGGGCCTCGCCGCGCTCGTGGCCGGCGCGGGCGATTTCTTCGATGGCTTCGGCTTTGACGTCGAAGTCGCGGCTTTTGAATTTGGCCAATGACGTTCGCAGCGCTTCCTCCTTGGAAGCGCCGGGCGCCACCGAATCCGATGGGCGGTCTTCGCCGTCGGGCGAGGCCATTGTGGTCTGCCCGGCGTCGCCGGCCGGTTCAGTGGCGGTTTGCGCCACCGCCGTGCCGGCCACGCCGAGCAGTATAAAAATCAGTAGTAGAACCCTTGGCATGGTGGTCCCTCAATGTGGTCCTGGCCGTTGCGTGGAAAAGGCGGGCCGGCGAACCGGCCCGCGGTGCGGGCATGGCCCGCTGCTGCTTACTTGGCGGTCTGGGCGGTCTGGCCGCCGCAGGTTTTGGTGTTGGTGTTGTAGTTGCCGCAGTGGACCGGGTCGGTCCAGTCGGCGATCAGGTTCTTGGAGTCGGGCAGGAAGTCGGACCAGGCGTCGCCGGGCACCACGCCGTCGGTCTGCGAGACCACCGCGAACTGGCCGTTGTCCTGGATTTCACCGATCAGCACCGGCTTGGAAAGGTGATGGTTCTTGTTCATCACCGCGGTGCCGCCGGTGAGGTTGGGGGTTTCCACGCCGATCATCGCCTTGGCGACCTTGTCGGTGTCGGTGGACTGGGCTTTTTCCACCGCTTTCACCCACATGTTGAAGCCGATGTAGGTGGCTTCCATGGGGTCGTTGGTGACGCGGTCGTCACTGCCGATGTAGTCGTGCCATTGCTCGATGAACTGGTTGTTCTCCGGCGTGTAGACACTCTGGAAGTAGTTCCAGGCGGCCAGGTGGCCGACCAGCGGCGCGGTGTTGATGCCGGACAGTTCCTGCTCGCCCACCGAGAACGCGATCACCGGGATGTCCGAGGCGTCCATGCCCTGGTTGGACAGTTCCTTGTAGAACGGCACGTTGGCGTCGCCGTTGATGGTGGAGACCACCGCGGTTTTCTTGCCTTCGCCACCGAATTCCTTGATGCGCGACACGATCGACTGCCAGTCGGAATGACCGAAGGGGGTGTAGTTGATCATGATGTCGTCCTCGGCGATGCCCTTGGACTTCAGGTAGGCCTCGAGGATCTTGTTGGTGGTGCGTGGGTAGACGTAGTCGGTGCCGGCGAGCACGAAGCGCTCAATGCCCAGGTCGTCGAGCAGGTAGTCCACCGCCGGGATCGCTTGCTGGTTGGGCGCGGCGCCGGTGTAGAACACGTTCTTGGAGGATTCCTCGCCTTCGTACTGCACCGGGTAGAACAACAAACCGTTCAGTTCCTCCACCACCGGCAGCACCGATTTACGGGACACCGAGGTCCAGCAGCCGAAGATCACGTCCACCTGGTCCTGGGTAATCAGCTGGCGGGCTTTCTCCGCGAACAGCGGCCAGTCGGAGGCGGGGTCCACCACCACCGGCTCCAGCTTCTTGCCCATGACACC
Source organism: Alcanivorax sp. (assembly GCA_041624875.1). GTDB lineage: Bacteria > Pseudomonadota > Gammaproteobacteria > Pseudomonadales > Alcanivoracaceae > Alloalcanivorax. Next base: position 1,173 of record JBFJUC010000188.1, on the reverse strand, counting down.
GCCTTTTTCGTTCTGCTTTTCGATCATCATCAGCACGGTGTCTTTCAGTGTGGATTCACTGATCGCCATGGTGCCGGATAGCGAGTGCAGCACACCCACCTTGATGGTGTCCGCGGCCATTACCAGGCCGCTGTAGGAAATGGCGCCGGCGGCGATGCCCGCCTGGGCCAGACGTTTAAGACTGAGCTTTTTGGTCTTCATGGTGTTCCCCTTTCTGTTTTCCGATCCGTAAATGGTTAGGTCTCACTGGAAATTATTATTGGCGGCTTCGGGCTCGCGGCCCTTGGCACGCGCTTCATGCAGCATGTGCAGCGTAATTTTTCTGACTTCGTTGCGGCTGGTCTCGATGTGGGCCTTGAGCATCATCAGTGCTTGTTCGGTGCGGTGATGGGCAATGGCGTCGAGAATGCGACCGTGTTCGTCGTAGGTGGCGTCGACGCGTGGCGGCTTGGTGAAATCCAAGCGGCGGATAATGCGCAGCCGTTCGGTCAGGTCGTGGTGGATGCGCGCCATCTCGGTGTTGCCGGCGGCCTCCACCAGGGTTTCGTGGAAACGCTCGTCCAGGCCCGACAGGGTGCCCACGTCGCGCAGCCGTTCGGCGGGCGGCACCCGCCAGATGCGCATCAGGTCCTCGAGCAGAATTTCCGGCTGCTGCAGGTCGCACAGCCGACGCACCGCCGCGCATTCCAGCACGGTGCGCACGTCGTACAGTTCTTCGAAATAGTCGAAGTCGAACGGTTTCACCTGCCAGCCGCTGCGCTGGAGCACCTGCACATAGGTTTCGCGCTCCAGGCGGAACAGCGCTTCGCGCACCGGGGTGCGCGAGGCGCCCATGCGTTCGGCGATTTCGCTTTCGCTGAAGCGGTCGCCGGGCAGCAGACGGAAATCGAAGATGTCTTTCTTCAATTGCCGGTAGATGCGATCGGCCAGGTTCTCGCCGCGACCGCTCTTGAGCCCGATCTTCATGCCGCGCTCTCCGTGTCGATCACCACCACCGGGTCGCCGGCGTTGATCACGGTGCCGGGCTTGCAGTGCATTCCGGTGACGGTGCCGGCGACGCTGGCGGTGATCTCGAATTCCATCTTCATGGCTTCCACGATCACCAGGGTCTGGCCGGCTTCCACGCTGGCGCCTTCTTCCACCAGCAGCTTCCAGACGTTGCCGCTGATTTCC
>JBFJUC010000187.1:0-5306 GCA_041624875.1 Alcanivorax sp. | reverse complement strand
TTCCAGCATCGCCACCACGGTTTCGGTGGGGCTGTGGCTGTAGGTCATCGACATCGACGAGATCGCGGTGTCCACGTTGTCGATGCCGGCCTCCGCCGCCTTCAGCGCGGTGGCGACGGTGGTGAAACAGGGCAAGCACGCCCAGGGCACCATCGCCTACACGGTGAGCCCGGTGCACACCCTCGACGTGTGGGTGGAGCAGGGCAGGCGCATCGAGGACATGGGCGCCGATTCCGTGGCGATCAAGGATATGGCCGGGCTGCTCACGCCCTACACCGCGTTCGAGCTGGTCAGCCGCCTCAAGCAGGCGCTGGATATTCCGGTGCACATGCAGTGCCACGCCACCACCGGGCTGTCGACCGCCACCGCCCTGAAGGCGGCGGAGGCCGGCATCGACAACGTGGACACCGCGATCTCGTCGATGTCGATGACCTACGGCCACAGCCCCACCGAAACCGTGGTGGCGATGCTGGAAGGCACCGACCGGGATACCGGCCTGGACATTCGCGCCCTGGAGGACATCGCCGCTTATTTTCGCGAGGTGCGGCTCAAGTACCGGCGCTTCGAAGGCAGCCTGCGCGGCGTGGACTCGCGCATCCTGGTGGCGCAGGTGCCGGGCGGCATGCTTACCAACATGGAAAGCCAGCTGCGCGAACAGAACGCCCTGGACCGCTTCGACGCAGTGCTTGAAGAGATTCCCCGGGTGCGCAAAGACCTGGGCTATATCCCGCTGGTCACGCCCACCTCGCAGATCGTCGGCACCCAGGCGGTGATGAACGTGCTGGCCGGCGAACGCTACCAGGCGCTCAGTAAGGAAACCCGTGGCATCCTGCGCGGCGAGTACGGCGAGGCGCCGGCGCCCTTCGACGAGGCCCTGCGCGAGCGGGCCCTGGAAGGGGACGAGCCGCTCACCGGCCGCCCGGCGGACCGGCTCGACAACGAGCTGGACGCCCTGGGTCGCGACCTGGAACAGCAGGCCGGTGAGGAAGGCATTGAGCTGGCCGCCGGCGAGCGGCGCCTGGACGACGTGCTCACCTACGCCCTGTTCCCGCAGATCGGGCTCAAGTTTCTCGCCAACCGGGGCAACCCGGACGCCTTCGAACCGGTGCCCACCGCCGAGGACGACGGCCAGGAAGAGGGCGTCTACACGGTCACCGTGGAAGGCCAGCGCTACACCGTCACGGTCAGCGATGGCGGCGACATCGACGGCATCAAGCCTCTGGACGGCGCGGGTGCCTCGACGGCATCCAGCGATCAACCCGCGGCCCCCGCCGGCGACGGCGAGCCGGTGCCCGCGCCGCTGGCCGGCAACATCTTCGAAGTGCTGGTCAAACCTGGCCAGCGGGTGGAAGAGGGGGAGCGGATTCTAGTGCTGGAAGCGATGAAAATGGAAACCGACGTCGCCGCGCCCCGTGCCGGCACCGTGGCCGAGGTGCGGGTCAAACCCGGTGACGCCGTGGCGGTGGGTGATGTGCTACTGACGATAGGGGGTTAAGCATGGAACAGCTCAATACCCTCTGGCTCAGCACCGGGCTGTACCAGCTCAGTCTCGGCCAGTTCGTGATGATTGTGGTCGGCCTGGTGCTGTTGTTCCTGGCCATCCGCAAGAACTTCGAGCCCCTGCTGCTGATCCCCATCGGCTTCGGCGGCATTCTCGCCAACATTCCGGTGGCGGGTCTGGCGGAACCCGGCGGCCTGCTGTATCTGATCTATGAAGCAGGCCTGACCACCGGGGTATTCCCGTTGCTTATTTTCATGGGCGTCGGCGCGATGACCGATTTCGGCCCGCTGCTGGCCAACCCGCGCACCCTATTGCTGGGCGCCGCCGCCCAGTTCGGCATCTTCGCCGCCCTGTTGGGGGCCTTGTCGCTCAACTACCTGGGGCTGGATTTCTCCCTCGCCGACGCCGCCAGCATCGGTATTATTGGCGGCGCGGACGGTCCCACCAGCATTTACGTCACCAGCCGATTGTCGCCGGAACTGCTCGGCGCCGTGGCGGTGGCCGCGTACTCCTACATGGCCCTGGTGCCACTGATCCAGCCGCCGGTGATCCGGCTGTTGACCAGCGAAAAGCAGCGCCAGATCAAAATGGAACAGTTACGCCCGGTGGGCCGGTTGGAAAAAATCCTGTTCCCGATTCTGCTGCTGGTGCTGGTGGCCCTGCTGTTGCCGGACGCGGCGCCGCTGCTGGGCATGTTCTGCTTCGGCAACCTGATGAAGGAATCCGGGGTGGTGAACCGTCTGGTGGACACCACCACCAATGCGCTGATCAACACCGTGACCATCCTGCTGGGGCTGGCGGTGGGCGCCAAACTGGGCGCCGAGCAGTTTCTGGTGCCCGAGACTCTGGGTATTCTGGTGCTGGGCCTGGCGGCGTTCGTGATCGGCACCGGCTCCGGCGTGCTGATGGCGCACATCATGAACCGCTTCAGCAGGATACCGATCAATCCGATCATCGGCGCCGCCGGGGTATCCGCGGTGCCGATGGCCGCCAGGGTGGCGAACCGGGTGGGCCTGGAAGCCAACCCGCAAAATCATTTGCTGATGCACGCCATGGGGCCTAATGTGGCCGGCGTCATTGGCTCCGCCGTCGCCGCCGGGGTCTTGCTTAACCTGGCTGGATAACTTCGGATATGAACGCCCACTGGCTCGAACGTCTCAATGCGCTGTTGTTCCGTTTGCGCCACCTCTGGGCGGTGGGCAGCTTCAGCCTGGGGCTGGCCAGCTATTTTCTGGTCGAGCGCCAGCCGTGGCTGGCGGCGGTGCTCACCGCCGTGCTGGTGGCCACCTGGCTGGTACTGATCACCGAGAATATCTGGCTGCGCCGTTTCCGGGGCACGCCCATGGAGCAGGTCGCCCAGGGTGCCCTGAAGCTGATGCTGCAGGGCGTGCACCAGGAAGCCTTCTTCTTCAGCCTGCCGTTCGTGGTGCTGCAATGGTCCGGCGGCGCCGAATATTTCCTGTTCACCGGGCTGGTGGTCGCCGGCGCGCTGGTGAGCATTGTTGATCCGCTGTACTTCCGCCTTGCCGGTCACCGCGCCTGGTACTTCGGTTTCCACGCTTGGGCGCTGTTCGTGGCGTTATTGGTGCTGCTGCCGCTGATCTTCAAATGGCCGACCAACCAAGCGCTCGACGGCGCCGCCCTGTTGACCGCTTTGTTCGCGCTGCCCAGCTTTTGGCGCGTGGGCGGCCCGCGCCGCGCCTGGCGTTGGGCCATATTGATAGGGGTGTCCGCTTCGATTGTCTCGGTGCCCTGGTGGGGGGCGCGGCTGGTGCCGCCGCTGAGCCTGTCCCTGGAGCACCGGGCGGTGTCGGTGAACTTCAACCGCGAGCGCCGCCAGCCGCTGGTCACCGGTGAAACCTTCCGCCTCGAAGAACTGGATGACGGCCTGTACGCTTACACCGCGATCCGCGCACCGCTGGGGCTGGGGCAGCCGGTCTACCACTACTGGTTCCACGGCCGCGAGCGGGTCGACAAGGTGCCTCTCAACGTCACCGGCGGCCGCGAAGAGGGCTACCGCACCTGGTCGCACAAACTGCATTTTCCCGACAACGCCACCGGCCGTTGGCGGGTGGAAGTCCGCACCGCCAAGGAACAGATCATCGGCGTGCTGCGTTTCAACGTGACTGACCGCTGAGCCCACCCATGTGGCAGACCCTGCAAACGGCGCTGACGCCTTACATCCTGTCCCCGCTCACGGTGCTGCTGTGCCTGCTGGCCGCCGGCGGCTGGGTACTGGGCGCACGCCGCCTGGCCCGGCAAGGGCGCGCGCCCTCGGTGTGGCGCACACTGTCGTTCTTCACCGGTCTGCTGTTGTGCTACGCGGTGATCCACACCCAGTTCGATTATTACGCCCGCTACATGTTTTTCATGCACCGCATTCAGCACCTGGTGCTGCATCATCTGGGCGCCTTCCTGATCGCCCTGGCCAACCCGCTGCCGGTGCTGGCGGCGGTGGCCGGCGGCCGCCGCTTCCCAAGGCTGGCGCGGGCATTCGCGCCGCTACGGCGGGTGCTGTTCGATCCGGTGGTCGCCACGGTGCTGTTCGTCGGGTTGATCTTCTTCTGGCTGTGGCCTTCGGTGCATTTCGACGCCATGCTCAGCCTGCGGCTCTACGAACTGATGAACTGGTCGATGCTGATTGACGGCGTGATCTTCTGGCTGGTGATCCTCGACCCCCGGGATCCGCGCCAGGCGCGCACCTCACGCTTCGGCGTCCGCTTCGTGATGCTGGTGGCGGCGCTGTTCCCGCAAATACTGCTGGGCGCCTACATCACCTTCTCCGAGCCCGGCCTCTATGACGTCTACGCCATCTGCGGCCGCGCCTGGCCGCTCAGCCCGGCCACCGACCAGGCCCTGGGCGGCGTGCTCACCTGGATACCGCCGGCGATGATGACCATCCTCGGCGCCCTGGTGGTGTTGAGGTACTACTTGAATTACGAACAGCGAGGAGATTGATATGCGCATCACCGGGTTGCTGATCACCCTGTTCGCGGTGCTGCTGGTGGGCTGCGGCGAGTCCCGCGTGGACTTCCACGGCAAGGACATCACCGGCGTCATGGACGATCTGAGCTTCACCCTCACCGACGAAAACGGCGACACCGTCAACGCGTCGATCGTCGATAACAAAGCGGTGGTGCTGTTCTTCGGCTACACCCATTGTCCCGACTACTGCCCGATGACGTTGACGCTGCTGGCGCAGGCCATGAACACACTGTCCGAGCAGGAGCGGGAACAGCTGCGGGTGTTGTTCATCAGCGTCGATCCGGAGCGCGACACGCCGGCCCTGTTGAAGGAGTACACCGAATACTTCGGCCCTGAAGTGATCGGCCTCACCGGCACCAAGGACCAGCTCGACGACGTCACCAAACGCTACCGCACCGCCTATGGCTACGGCGACAAGGACGAGCAGGGCAACTACGAGGTGTCCCACGGGCTGGCGATGTACGGTTTCGATAAGAGCGGCCAGGTGCGCCTGCTAATGCGCAACGATCAGCCCGTCGAGCAGGTCGCCGACGATCTGAAAGCCCTCACCAACCTGTAACCGCGGCCATTGTGGGAGCGGGCTTGATGAAGCGGGCCCCGCCCGCTAAAGGGAGCGAAGTTGTGCGAGCGGGCCTCGCCCGCGAAAGGGTGGCGCTAGCCACCCGGCAGGATTCCAGACGCTTTTCCCTCCAGAGAGCCCGCACCGGGATCGGGTGTGCCCATCCAGGACACGCTGCACGTACATCCCTGTAAGCTCGGCCGCGGCGGCGGACCCCTTTGGCCATCCCTGGCCAAATACGGTCCTGGATGGGCACACCCG
>JBFJUC010000186.1:0-5349 GCA_041624875.1 Alcanivorax sp. | reverse complement strand
AAGGTGCTGAAGGGTCTGGACGCCGTTCGCAAACGTCCCGGCATGTACATCGGTGATACGGATGACGGCACCGGTTTGCATCACATGGTTTTCGAGGTGGTCGATAATTCCATCGACGAATCCCTGGCCGGGCACTGTTCCGAGATCCGGGTGGTGATCCACCCGGATGAATCCATTTCCGTATCGGATAACGGCCGTGGCATTCCTGTGGACATGCATCCTGAAGAGGGCGTCAGTGCGGCCCAGGTGATCATGACCGTGCTGCACGCCGGCGGTAAATTTGATGACAACTCCTACAAGGTGTCCGGGGGGCTGCATGGCGTGGGCGTTTCCGTGGTCAACGCATTGTCCGAATCCCTGAAGCTGACGATCCGGCGGCACGGCAATGTCTACGAGCAAAGTTACCGCCACGGTGTGCCCGAGAAGGACCTGGATAAGGTAGGCACCACGGACAGCACCGGCACCGCGATTCATTTCCGGCCATCGTCCGAGACGTTTACCAACATCGAGTTTCATTACGATATTCTGGCGAAACGCCTTCGTGAATTGAGCTTCCTGAACTCCGGCGTGCGTATCCACCTTAAGGACGAGCGCAGCGGCGATGAGGACCTCTTCGAGTATGAAGGTGGCTTGAGCGCCTTCGTGACCTACCTGAACCAGACCAAGACCGCGCTCAACGAAGTGTTCCACTTCCAGTTCGACCGGGAAGATGGGATCGCCGTGGAGGTGGCCATGCAGTGGAATGACTCCTACCAGGAGAATATCTTCTGCTTCACCAACAATATTCCCCAGCGTGACGGCGGCGCCCACCTGGCGGGTTTCCGCGCCGCCCTGACTCGCTCGTTGAACAACTACATGGACCGGGAAGGTTTCCTAAAGAAGGAAAAGGCCAACCCCACCGGCGATGACGCTCGGGAAGGTCTGACGGCGGTGATTTCGGTGAAGGTGCCGGATCCTAAGTTTTCCAGCCAGACCAAGGACAAGCTGGTCTCCTCGGAGGTGAAGACCGCCGTCGAGCAAACCATGTCCGAGAAATTCCAGGACTACCTGCTTGAGCACCCCCTGGAGTCCAAGCAGATTGTTCAGAAAATCATCGACGCGGCCCGGGCCCGGGACGCGGCCCGCAAGGCTCGCGACATGACCCGTCGTAAGGGCGCGCTGGATATCGCCGGCCTGCCCGGCAAGCTTGCGGATTGCCAGGAAAAGGACCCGGCGTTTTCCGAACTCTATATCGTGGAGGGTGATTCCGCCGGCGGTTCCGCAAAACAGGGCCGCGACCGGAAGTACCAGGCGATCCTGCCGCTGAAGGGTAAGATTCTCAACGTGGAGAAGGCCCGCTTCGATAAGATGCTCTCTTCTCAAGAGGTAGGCACTTTGATTACCGCCCTGGGCTGCGGCATCGGGCGCGATGAATACAATGTGGAAAAGCTGCGCTACCACCGCATCATCATCATGACCGATGCGGACGTGGACGGCTCCCACATCCGTACCCTGCTGCTCACCTTCTTCTTCCGGCAGATGCCGGAGCTGATCGCCCGCGGCCATGTGTATATCGCCCAGCCGCCGCTTTATAAGGTCAAGAAGGGCAAGCAAGAAACCTATATCAAGGACGACCCCGCGCTGGAGGACTACCTAACCAACCTGGCGCTGGAGAAGGCCGCCCTCTACCCGGGCAACGATGCCCCGCCAGTGAGCGGTGAGCCGCTGGGGAACCTGATCGGCGAATACCGTCAGGTGATGCGTATTGTTGATCGCCAGTCCCGGGTGTTCCCGGCCCTGGTGCTCGAACAAATGATCTACATGGCCTCGGTGGATGAAACCAAGCTCGCCGACGAAGCCTTTATGAAGCAATGGTGCGCGGATCTGAGCGCCCGTGTGGACGTACTCACGGACGGTAGCCAGACGTTCACCGTGAGCCCGGAGCTGGACAGCGAGAGAGGCCTCTATCTGCCCCATGTACGGGTGATCGCCCACGGGGTGCCCCGGGAGTACCGGGTGTCGCTGGACTTCCTGCAATCGCCGGATTACGGCCGTATCAAACACCTGGGGGAAACCCTCGAGGGGCTGTTGGCCAGCGACGCGGCCATCGAGCGTGGTGAAACCCGCAAACCGATTCGTCACTTCGCCGAGGCTCTGGCCTGGCTGATGCAACAGGCCCGCCGGGGGACCAGCGTGCAGCGTTATAAGGGTCTGGGCGAGATGAACGCGGATCAGCTGTGGGAAACCACCATGGATCCGGAATCCCGTCGCATGCTGCAGGTCACGGTGGAGGACGCGATCGCCGCAGATCAGATCTTCACCACGCTGATGGGCGATGACGTGGATCCGCGCCGCAAGTTCATTGAGTCCAATGCCCTGCAGGTGTCCAATCTGGATATTTAGAACGACGAACGGAGGGGAGCAACCGGGCGGGGCCCGGTTGCCGGGGTGTCGAGCGGGCTGGCTTAAACGGCGAAATCGTCCAGCTTGGCGCCATTTTCCAGGGCGTCACGCAGCCACACCGGGCGCTTACCGCGGCCGGTCCAGGTTTGCGAACTGTCCGCCGGGTTGCGGTATTTCACCTTGGCGGGTTTACGAACGCCTGCTTTCTTTTTGCGAGCGGTGGTCTTACGCGCCGCCTTCTTCTGTCGGCTGGCTTTTTCCTGAAGCAAGTCGTCAACGGATACGCCGAGATCCTTGGCGATCTTGGATATTTCCGCCTGGGCGCTTTTGACCGCGTCGAGACGTTTCTTCTCGAGCTTTTTCTCAGCCTGCTTGATCAGTTTTTCCAATTCCGCGACAGAAAGGTCGTCAAGATTGATAGTCATTTTCGGTGGTCCTTAATAGATAGGGTCGGCCTTGTGCGGGAAACTGTAGTTATTCTTAGAAAAAAACGCAATTACGCTTTTGGGGTTTTGGTTAGTTCCCCGGGATAATGTTCAAAAATCCATTGTTCAGCGAGCCGGGTAACGGTTTTCGCGTCCTTATCGTCGGTTTTAATCGGCGGGCTGATACGCAAAATAATGTCGCCGGGCAAACGCAGCCAGGACCGGGCCGGCCAGCAGTCTCCGCTGTTGTGGCTGATGGCCACCACCGGCACCTTGTTTCGGCAGGCGAGTAACGAACCCCCGTGATTAAAATGCCCTAGCGTGCCCGGTTCCTGGCGGGAGCCTTCCGGATAAATCACCACCGGAATACCGTCGTTGAGACGTTCGGCGCCCTGCTCCAGAACCGCTTTCAACGCCGCTCTGCCCTTGCCGCGGTCAATGCGGATCGGGTTAAGCAGCGCCAGGCCCCAGCCGAAAAACGGTAACCACAGCAATTCCCGTTTTAGCACCGTCGCCTGGGGTGAAATTAAACATTGCAGATAAAAGGTTTCCCAACTGCTTTGATGATTGGCGATGATGACCATGGGGCCGGACTGCAAATGTTCCCGGCCCTCGACGTGAATGCGCACGCCATTAAGTCGCTCGAGCAGCCACATGGCGAAGCGCGTCCATATATTCACGAAACGGTAACGTTGTCTGGCCGGCAGAAACCAGCCGATTAACAGACAGTTGAGACCATGGACAATGCCGACCGCGTTATAGATAACGAAAAACAGCACACTGCGAATGCGGATGCCCCAACTGGGCGGGCCACCGGCGGGTTGTGTCATGAAGGGTCCTTGAGAAACTGATCGACGAACCCGGCCAGGGAATCAAACACATCCACCTGGCCCAGGGTTTCCGGCAAGCCTTTTTCGAGAGTGCGCCGGCCTTTGCCAGTGAGCACCAGCACCGGGCGGCAACCGCGAGCGACGCCGGCTTCCAGGTCCCTCAGACTATCACCAACCATGGGCACACCGGTGACATCGCCATACTCGGCAACAATTTGATCGATCAGGCCGGGCGCGGGCTTGCGGCACGAGCAGCCGTCATCCGGACCGTGGGGACAAAAATAGACGCCGGACAGTCGCGCGCCCGACTGCGCCAGGTGCGCCGCCATGGTTCGATGGATAGCGTCCAGGCCGGCCTGATCGAAATAGCCGCGCGCCAGACCGGACTGGTTTGTGGCCACCACCACGCGATAGCCGGCATGATTGAGACGGGCAATGGCCGCCGCGCTGCCGGGCAGCGGGCGCCATTCCTCGGGGGTTTTGATGTAGGCGTCGGAGTCTTCGTTCATCACCCCGTCGCGGTCCAGAATAACCAGTTTGGATGCGTTCATGGGCGGCAGTATAACAGGCCGGGCCGCGCTATCAGGCCATGGTGTCCACGATACCGCCTTCCACCCGCAACGCCGCACCGGTGGTCGCGGACGCCTGGGGCGAGGCCGCGTACACCGCCATATTGGCGACTTCTTCCACCTCGGCCACCCTTTGGATGATCGAACTGGGGCGTGCTTCCTGGATAAACTGTTTTTCCATCTCCTGCTCGGCCAGCCCGCGCTTCTCCGCCATGCTCTTGAGCATCTTTTGCACCCCCTCGGAACGGGTCGGCCCGGGCAGGATAGCGTTCACCGTGACACCGGTGCCGGCCAGCACCTTGGCCAGGCCGCGGGAAATGGATTGCACCGCGGTCTTGGTCATACCGTAGTGGACCATCTCGGTGGGAATGTTCAACGCCGATTCGCTGGACAGGAACTGAATGCGTCCCCAACCCCGGTCGCGCATGCCCCGGGCATAGTGGCGGGAAAGCCTTACCGCGCTCATCACGTTGATTTGAAAGAACCGCTCCCAGTCATCGTCGTCGATATCGAAGAAGCCTTTCGGCTCGAAGATACCCACGTTATTGACCAGGATGTCCGCGTCCGGGTGGGCGTCGATCAGCGCCTGGCAACCGCCGGCCTGACCCAGATCGGCGGCGATACCCGTGATGCCGTCGCGGTTGGTGTCCTGCTTCAGAGCGTCGATCGCCTGGTCCACCCGTTCCTGGGTGCGGCCGGTGATCACCACGTCCGCGCCGGCCAGGGCCAGACCCCGGGCGATGCCGAACCCAATGCCGGCGGTGGACCCGGAAACGATCGCTTTCTTGCCTGAGAGGTCAATGCGCATGGGGACTCCTTCGAGTTAAGCGGAATTACCCTATGCAGTGGCGCCGAGGTGAGAACTTCTCAAGGGTAAAGCCCCACAAATCTTGCTTCGCAGACGCCCATTGCGGTTTGCCCCAACATCGAACCGCGCTACGAAGCCGCTAAATGGGTAGAACGCTCCTATTCCTGCAGCAGACTGATGTCGGCCACGTTGAGGAACAGGTCACGCAGGAAGGTGAGCAGCGCCAGGCGGTTGTCGCGCACCGCCGGGTCCTCGGCCATCACCATCACCTGATCGAAGAAGGCGTCCACCGGCTCGCGCAGTTCGGCGAGCAGCGCCAGCACCGCTTCGTAGTT
>JBFJUC010000185.1:0-5350 GCA_041624875.1 Alcanivorax sp. | reverse complement strand
ATATCGCAACCTGGGCCACAGCGGGCTCCAGGTCTCCGTCGTTGGCCTCGGCTGCAACAACTTCGGGCGTCGCATGGACGCCGACCAGACCGCCGAGGTCGTCAACGCCTGCCGTGTCCTGGACGGGCCCACCCGATCCCGGTGCGGGCTTTCTGGAGAGAGAAGTCTCTGGGATCCCGCCGGGTGGCTAAAGCCACCCTTTCGGGGGCCTGGCCCGCTCGCACAAGGTTGCTTTCTTTCGCGGGCGGGCCCCGCTCCCACAATTCCAGTAGTGGTCAGGACATCAGGCGCGCGAGCGGCGCGCTGTGGCGGCGGGGTTTGAGCCACTGCATTGCCAGCATCGGCAGGATCAGGGCCCAGGGCAGCAGGATCCACCAGGACAACGGCATATCGCCGTCGAACAACCTGGCGCCCAGCGGCCAGAGCGCGACCAGGTGCAGCAGGTGCGCGAACAGGGCGGCGCCGCCCAGCAGCAGCGCCTGTTCCAGCACCGCCACCCGACGCAGCAGGGCGGAGCGGGCGCCCAGCACGCGCAGCAGAGCTTCGTCGCGGCGCCGTTGCTGGTTGCCGGCCAGCCAGGCGGCGGCCATCACCAGCACGCTGGAGGCCAGCAGCAAGACCGCCAGGGCCAACGCCGCGCGACTGGCGCGAGCGATCAGATCCTGGGCCTGGTCGAGCAGGGCGTTCACGTCCAGCAGGGTGATCTGCGGGAACTGACGGATCAGGTCCGGCAGGTCCGCGCCCTGGCCCTCGGGCAGGTAGAAGCTGGTCAGCCAGTAGCGGTTCAGGGATGCCAGGGTGCCCGGGCTGAACATGAAGTAGAAGTTCGGCTCGAAGCTTTCCCATTCCACTTCCCGTAAACCCACCACGGTGGCGGTGACGCTGCCCGAGGGGGCGGTGAAGCCGAGCTCGTCGCCCACTTGCAGCCCCAGGGAGTCCGCCAGTTCCGATTCCACCGACACTTCGCCGGCGGCGTCCGCCACCCAGCGTCCCTGGGTCACCCGGTTGCTCTCCGGCAGGGTGTCGGCCTGGGTCAGCGACAGGTCGCGGTTGAGCGCGCGCTGGCCCTGGTCGTCCTCGTCTTCCTTGGTCACCGCTTCACGCACTGGCTGGCCGTTCACCTCGGTGAGGCGGGCGCGCACCACCGGATAGAAGCCGGGAGCCTCGGCGTCATGGCGGTCCAGCCAGCCGCGGAACGCGTCCATGTCCTGGTCGAACAGATTGAGCACGAAATAGTTGGGCGCCTTTTCCGGCAGGCTGGCCCGCCACTGCCCCAGCAGTTGCTGGCCCACCTGGCTGGCCAGGGACATGACCGCCAGAGCCAGCACCATGGCGGCGAGCATCGGCAGGGTGGTCATCGGGCGCCGGGCGAGGCGCCGTAACGCCAGACGGGGCGCCAGCGGCAGGCGGGCACCGCCCTTGTCGGCGAGGCGCAGCGGCCCCCACAGCAGCAGCGGCAGGCCCACCGCCACGGCGACCATCAGCAGTAACAGCTGGCCGAGCGTGACCAGCGAGCCGGACAGCATCATCGCCACCAGTACCGGCGCCATCAGGGCGCCGAGCAGATTACGGCCGGTGCGCGCCGCCGGCGCTTCAAGACGGTCGGCGAGAATCAGCCGCGCCGGCAGATCCGCCAGCCGCCACAGCCGGGGCAGGGCGAAACCGGCCCAGATCACCATCGGCGCCAGCGCTAACAGTAGCCAGGTGAGCGAGGAGGGGCGCCAGGTCAGAGCCTCGCCTAGCCATTGCTGCAGCAGCAAGAAACCGCCTCCGGCCAGCGCCAGGCCGACCACGATGGACGGCAACAGGGCCGCCAGTTCGCGCCCCAGTATCTGGCCGAGAATCCGGCGACGGCCGGCGCCGAAGGTTTTCATCACCGCGCAACGGCGGGCCTGCTCGGCGCTGCGCACGCCGGCGGCCAGATAGACCGCGCCGCCGCACAGCAGTACCACCATCATCACCGACAGCTGGCCCCACAGGCTGAGTTGCCGCATCGGCCCCATGGAGCGCAGTGCCGCGTCCGCGCGGGTGTCGATCTCCTGGTGGGGCGCAAGGGTGGGCGCCAACCGCTCATGGACAGCGCTCATTTGCTCGCCCGGCGCGGCGATGCGCAATTCATACGCCACCCGCGTGCCGGGGGCCAGCACGCCGGTGGAGTCCACGTCCTCCAGGTTCATCAGCACTCTCGGGTTCATGCTGTAGAACCCGGCGCCCTGGTCCGGCTCGCGCACCAGCACCTTGCCGATCCGCAACGATCGTTCGCCCACCGTGACGGTGTCGCCCACGGTCTGCTCAAGGCGATCCAGCGCCGGGCCGGCCAGCCATACCTCGCCGGGCGGCGGGCCCTGATCCGTGGGGTGCGGGGTGGCGAAGCGCCGGTCCGCCACGGTGAGTTCACCGTACAGCGGGTAGGCGCGGTCCACTGCTTTAACGCTGGTAAGCACGAAGGTGTCGCCGTGCACCAGCACGGTGCTGAACGCGGTGATCCGGGAATGAGGCAGGGCGGCCACTTGCTCGCGCTGGGCCGGGGTGGCCGGCTCGCTGCCTTCCAGCACCAGGTCGCCACCGATCGCCTCGGCGGTGCGGTTGGCGAAGCGGTGGTCCAGTTCGCCGCGCATTAGCACCACGGCGGCGATCGCCAGAGTGCAGACCAGCAGCGCCAGGGCCTGGATGCGAAACGCGGACGAACGCCAGGGACGAAGCAGCAATCGCGGTGACAATTCAGGCACTCAGGCGGCCCTCCACCAGTTCGCGGTGGCTGCCGCAGTGTCGGGCCAGCGCCGGGTCGTGGGTGACCAGGACCAGGGCGGTGCCGTGGTCGCGGTTCAGGTCGAACAGCATGTCCGCCACCTGGTCGCCGTTGGCCCGATCGAGGCTGCCGGTGGGTTCGTCGGCAAACAGCAGGGCGGGCTCCATGGCGAAAGCGCGGGCCAGTGCCACGCGCTGCTGCTCGCCGCCGGAGAGTTGCGATGGGAAATGGCGCTCGCGCTTACCCAGCCCGACCCGGGCCAGCCAGTGCCGGGCTTTCTCCCGGGCACGGTCGCCGCCGGCGATTTCCAACGGCAGCATGACGTTTTCCAGGGCAGTGAGATCGGCGACCAGATGAAACGCCTGGAAGACGAAACTGCAGTACCGACCGCGCAGTGCGGCGCGGGCGTCTTCGTCGAGCCCACTGAACGGCTCGCCGGCGAGGTGAACATCGCCCTCGCTGGGCACATCCAAACCGGCCAGCAAACCGAGTAATGTGGATTTTCCGGAACCGGACGGCCCGGTGATGGCCAAAGTGTCTCCCCCTTGGACAGTGAGGTCGATATGCTCAAGGAGGGTCAGCTCGCCTTCCGGGGCAGAGACCGTTTTGCTAAGTTGTCGCGCGACAAGCACGGGAGTCGAGGCCATATGTGGGTACGCCTGATCGTTTTGATTTTACTGTTAACGCCGTATTCCGCCCGCGCCGAGGGCGTGCTGGTGCTGGGTGACAGCATCAGCGCGGCCTATGGTATCGAGGAAACGCAGGGATGGGTGCACCTTTTACGACAACGGCTGGAGACGCAATGTTCCGGGTTGCCGGTGAACAATGCGTCGGTGAGCGGCGACACCAGCGACGGCGGTCTGGTGCGGCTGCCGGACCTGCTCAAGCGGCACCAGCCGGATACCGTGGTGATCGAGTTGGGCGGCAACGATGGGCTGCGCGGCCTGCCGCCGCAGCGGCTGGGCGCGAACCTGACCCGCATGATCGAGCTCAGCGAACAGGCCGGCGCCGAGCCGGTATTGCTGGGTATGCGTATTCCGCCCAATTACGGCCAGGCCTACACCCGTCTGTTCGAGCAGGCGTTCGAAAAGGTGGCCCGGCAAACCGGCGTGCCGTTCGTGCCCTTCCTGCTCGATGGCGTGGTGGAGGCCGGTCAGCTGCAGCGCGATGGCATTCATCCCACCGTTGAGGCTCAGCCCGGGCTGCTGAGCAATGCCTGGCCGGCAATCAAACCGGCGCTGCCGGAACACTGCGACCTGTAAAGGAACAGCACCATGGAATTCAGCATCCCGCACCGGGACATTCTCGATTATTGGCTGGGCGAGAGCGGCGGTCTGGAAGGCGAGACCGACGATGCCCGGGGCTGGCCGTCGGCGTCATTGCGCCGGCGCTGGTTCAAGAGCAGCGACGGGCAGGACGCGGAAATCGCCGAGCGGTTCGGTGATCGGGTGGCGGCGGCACTGCGGCGAGATCTGGTGGACTGGGAGCGTGAACCCGGCCCACGGCTGGCGCTGATTGTGTTGCTGGACCAGTTCACGCGCAATATTCATCGCGGCACGGCGGACGCCTTTGCCGGCGACCACCACGCCGCCACGCTGACCCTGGAAGGGCTTTCCACCGGCATGGACCGGCGCCTGGGCTGGGCCGGCCAGGTGTTTTTCTATATGCCGCTGATGCACGCCGAGGACGTCGACCTGCAGGAACGGGCGGTGGCCTGCTACCAGGACCTGCACCAACGGGTACCGGCGGCGCTCAAGGACGAGATCGCCAACAACCTTAAATTCGCGGAAGAACACCGCGATATCATCTGGCGTTTCGGGCGCTTCCCGCACCGCAACCGGGTGCTGGAGCGCACCGACAGCGCCGAAGAGCTCGACTTTCTACAGCATGCGCGCCGCTACGGGCAATAACCCCGGCTTGTAGGAGCGGGCGAGCCCGCTCGCACAGGGTGTGGTTCAGGGGCGCGGCTCCAGTGCGGCCAGGGCGGCTGTCATGCGCGCCGCCAGGTCCGGCTCAAGGGCGCTGCCCACGGGCCGCTCGTCGACCAGCGCCAACGCTTCTTCCAGCGGCGTGAAGCCGCTCGATTTCATTGCCTTGGGCAGCCGCTCGAGCTGCCAGGCCATGCGTTCCTGGCGGGCGTGTTCGGGGCTGTCCACGCCCGCCAGGGCCTCCAGCGCGGCGGCCAGGGCGCGGTCTTCGGCGCGCTCCTCGCCGGACGGCGCGCCGCTGACACGTTCGCTGGCCGCCTGCCAGCGCTGCCATCTCGGCAGGTCCTTGCGCAAGGCGCGTAATTGCTCCTGCAGCCGTTGCAACTGTTGTTGCAGGCCGCGGCCCAACGACGCGCTGTCCAGGGCCTGCAACGCCTCGGCGAGGTTGGCGAGGCTGGCGCCGTCCTGTTCCGGCAGGGGGCGGGCGGTTTGCTGGGCGGCCCGTTCCAATACCGTCTGGGCCTGTTCGGCGACCTCGGCGCGCTGCGCCTGCTTTTGTTCCGTGTCGGCCTGGCGCGCGGCGAAGATGGCGTCCATGGTGCGGCGGAAACGCTTCTGGAACGGCCGGTGACGCGCCGGCGGCAGCCAGGGCGCGGCGCGCCACTGCTTCTGT
>JBFJUC010000184.1:0-5352 GCA_041624875.1 Alcanivorax sp. | reverse complement strand
TCCTCCAGAGGCTTCACCAGCGGGACATGCTTGCAGTGATGCTGCGTTAGGACGTCGCGGTAACGGCGCCCCGGGTCCCGGCCACACAGGTGCCGGTAAGCGCCTGCGGGTTCCGATCTCCGGAAAGTATTGCAATATTGTCAGAAATGCGGGCGCTTTCAAACCCCCGGCGGCGCCTTTCTTACACAATAGGGGCACTTGCGCAGTGGGGACCGTCGCGGGCATTCTGATTCGCCGACCAAGGGGGCAAATAATGATCCGAACCAGCATCGCCAAAACACTCATCCCAATGCTGGCGCTCGCCCTGCTGGGCAGCGCCGCACCCGCTATGGCGGACAAGTACTATAAATGGGTGGACGACAATGGGGTCACGCACTACGGCACCGCGCCACCGGAGGCCGGCGACTCACAGTCGGTCCGCACCTACGGACCCAGCTCCGACCAGGGCAAGGAGATCAAGGCCCTGCAGGAACAGCGCGAGGCCGCCGCCCGGGCCCGTGATCAGGCCCAGCAGCGGGCGCGCGAGGCGGAACGCGTGGCCGAGGAACCCGAGGCCGTGGCCAAGGAGCGCTGCGAAGAACACCGCGCCAACCTGGACATCCTCGAGAATAAGCCGGTAGTGCGGGTGAAAAACCCACAAACCGGCGAAATGGAAGTGATTGACCAGGCGCGCCGCGACGAGATGATCAAAACCACCCGCGCGGCGCTCAAAGACTGCTGATCAGCCTTTCCGGAACACCATCTCGCTGCCGGCGACATCCACCTCGATGGTGTCGCCGGGCCCGAACTCACCCTTGAGCAACGCCTGGGCCAGCGGGTTTTCCAGCTGCTGCTGGATCGCCCGTTTCAGGGGGCGGGCGCCGTACACCGGGTCGAAACCGGCCTCCACCAGCTTCTCCAGCGCCTTGTCCGACAGCCGCAGCGCCATGTCGCGCTCCACCAGCCGCTGGCGCAGGAAATCAAGCTGGATTGCGGCAATGCCCTTGAGCTGATCCCGGGCCAGAGGGTGGAACACCACGGTCTCGTCCACCCGGTTGATGAATTCGGGCCGGAAATGCTGACCGACCACCTCCATCACCGCGCCCTTCATGGCCTCGTAATCACCCTCGCCGGCGATACGCTGGATCAGCTCGGAGCCCAGGTTGGAGGTCATCACCACCACGGTGTTGCGGAAGTCCACGGTGCGGCCCTGGCCATCCGTGAGGCGACCGTCCTCAAGCACCTGCAGCAGAATATTGAAAACGTCCGGGTGGGCCTTTTCCACTTCGTCGAGCAGCAGCACGGAGTAAGGCTTACGCCGCACCGCCTCGGTAAGATAACCGCCCTCTTCATAGCCCACGTAGCCCGGCGGCGCGCCGATCAGCCGAGCCACGGAGTGCTTCTCCATGAACTCGGACATATCAATGCGCACCATCGCCTCTTCGGTGTCGAACAGGAACCCGGCCAGAGCCTTGCAAAGCTCGGTCTTGCCCACCCCGGTGGGGCCCAGGAACAGGAAGCTGCCGTTGGGGCGGTTGGGGTCGGAAAGCCCGGCCCGGGAGCGACGCACCGCATTGGACACGGCGGTGACCGCTTCGTCCTGACCGACCACCCGGGCGTGCAGCGCGTCTTCCATGCGCAGCAGTTTGTCGCGTTCGCCCTCGAGCATCTTGGACACCGGAATGCCGGTCCACTTGGACACCACCTCGGCGACTTCTTCGTCGGTGACCTTGTTGCGCAACAGCTTGGTTTCCACCTGGGCGGTCTCCTCCGCCTCCTGGGCGGTCTGCACCTTTTTCTCCAGGTCCGGAATCACCCCGTACTGCAGCTCGGACATGCGGCTCAGGTCGCCGGCGCGACGCGCCTGCTCCATGTCCACCCGAGCCTGCTCCAGCTCCGCCTTGTACTGCTGCGCGCCCTGCAGCGCCGCTTTTTCGGCGTTCCAGATTTCATCCAGGTCGGCGTATTCCTTTTCCAGCGCGGCGATCTCGCCCTGAAGTTTGTCGAGCCGCTTCTTGCTGGCCTCGTCGCCTTCCTTGCGCAGCGCCTCACGCTCCATCTTGAGCTGGATCAGGCGCCGGTCGAGGCGGTCCATCTCTTCGGGCATGGAGTCGATTTCCATGCGGATACGGCTGGCCGCCTCGTCGATCAGGTCGATGGCCTTGTCCGGTAACTGCCGGTCGGTAATGTAGCGGTGGCTGAGCCGCGCGGCGGCGATGATCGCGCCGTCGGTGATGTCGACGCCGTGGTGCACCTCGTAGCGCTCTTTCAGGCCACGCAGGATCGCGATGGTGTCCTCCACGGACGGCTGGTCCACCTGCACTTTCTGGAAACGCCGCTCCAGCGCCGCGTCCTTTTCAATGTGCTGGCGATACTCGTCCAGGGTGGTGGCGCCCACGCAATGCAACTCGCCACGCGCCAGCGCCGGCTTGAGCATATTGCCGGCGTCCATGGCGCCGTCGGCCTTACCGGCACCCACCATGGTGTGCAGCTCGTCGACGAACAGGATGATGCGGCCTTCCTGCTTGGACAGTTCGTTGAGCACCGCCTTCAACCGCTCTTCGAACTCGCCCCGGTATTTGGCGCCGGCGATCAACGCCGCCATATCCAGCGCCAGCACCCGTTTGTCCTTGAGACCTTCGGGCACTTCACCATTAACGATGCGCTGGGCCAGCCCCTCGACGATGGCGGTCTTGCCGACGCCGGGCTCGCCGATCAGCACCGGATTGTTCTTGGTGCGGCGCTGCAGCACCTGGATGGTGCGGCGGATTTCGTCGTCACGGCCGATCACCGGATCCAGCTTGCCGCTTTCCGCCCGCTCGGTGAGATCCTGGGTGTACTTTTTCAGCGCTTCCATCTTGTCTTCCGCGTTGGGGTCATTGACCGTTTCACCACCACGGACTTCTTGAATTTTCGCCGCCAGCACTTTCTTTTTGACGCCGGCATTCTTGAACAGTTTGCCCAGCTCCCCGCTGTCATCGCAGGCGGCCAGCAACAGCGCCTCGGTGGATACGTACTGGTCGCCGCGCTGCTGGGCCTCGCGGTCCGCCAGGTTAAGCAGCCGCGCCAGTCCCTGGGAAAGCTGCACGTCGCCGTTGAACTGCCCCACGGTGGGCAGCTTATCCAGGGCCATTTTCAAAGCGGTGACCACGTCCGCCGGGTTGGCGCCGGCTTTTTCCAGCAACGGCGCCGCTACCCCGCCACTCTGCTGCAACAGCGCCAGCAGCAAATGCACCGGTTCGATGGCACTGTGGCTCTGCCCCACGGCCAGGGACTGGGCTTCGCCCAACGCTTCCTGCAAACGCGCGGTAAATTTATCCATTCGCATGTTTCGCTCCCGATGCGTTATCGGTTGTTTAAAAACTGAGCTTTAAATGCGGGCTAGCGTGAAGGGATTCAAGAGGGGGTTGGTGGTTCCAGCCACACCAGAGTGGCGAAGCGACCGGTCTGACCTTCGGCGCGGAACGAATAGAAATGAACCGGATCACTGGCGGTGCAGTAATCCCCCCCGGCCACGTCGAGCACACCAGCGGCGTTCAACGCCAACGTGGCGGCATGGGCCAGCGAAAAGCGCCAGTGTTTGGGCTGGCCGTCCCGGCTGAAGGCGGCCTGATACTCCGAGCCCAGGGACAGAAAGGCCCGGTGCACGTCCTCGCCCACCTGATAGGCGCGCGCGGAAATCGCCGGTCCCAGCCAGGCGGACAACGGTTCGCCCCGGGGCGCCAGGGTTTCCACCGCCCGGCCCAGGATACCGCCGTGCAGGCCGCGCCAGCCGGCATGTACCGCCGCCACCGCGCTGCCGTCCTGGCGCGCCAGAAGCACCGGCAGGCAATCCGCAGTGAGCACGGCGCAGGGCCAGCCCGGTTCGTCGGTCCAGACGCCGTCGGCACGTGTGTCGGCGTCACCGGCTTGAATAATGCGATCGCCGTGGACCTGCTCCAGCCAGGCCGGCGGATGGTCCACCGCCAGCATCTTGTGGACGTGGCGGCGGGCCTGCTCCACCCGCGCCGCGTCATCACCGCAGTTCATGCCCAGGTTGAAACCGTGCCACGGGGGCGGCGAATGACGGCCCAGACGGGTGGTCACCAGGGTGCGGACTCGGGGATGGGGCTGCCAGTCGGGCCGCAGCCACTGGCTGATGTCGGGCAGGGTCATTGCGCCTCCCGGTCCGCCTCCAGGACCTGAACCAATGTCTGGAAATCGTCGGGCAAGGGCGCCTCGAATTCCATGTACTCGCCGCTGACCGGATGCACCAGCCCGAGTTTAAAAGCGTGCAGGGCCTGGCGGCGGAACCCGTGCAGGGCCTCGCGCAAGGCCTCGGTGGCGCCGGCGGGCTGCTTGAGGCGGCCGCCGTAGAGCGGGTCGCCCACCAGCGGATAACGGCGGTGAGCCAGGTGCACGCGAATCTGGTGGGTGCGGCCTGTTTCAAGGCGCACCTGCACGCGGGTGTGGGCCCGGTAACGGTCCAGCACCCTGTAGTGGGTGACCGCCGGCTTACCGCCGTGGGCGACCACCGCCTGGCGCTTACGGTCCACCGGGTGACGGCCCATGGGCTCCTTGATGGTGCCGCCGCCGGTCATCACGCCCATGGCGATGGCCTGGTACTCGCGATACAGGCTTTTGTCCTGCAACTGCGTCACCAGGCCGGTGTGGGCCTCCACGGAGCGGGCGACGACCATCAGGCCGGTGGTGTCCCGGTCCAATCGGTGCACAATACCCGCCCGGGGCAGGCTGGACAGGCGGTCGTCCAGGTGCAGCAGGCCGTTGAGCAGCGTGCCGTCGGCGTGGCCGGCGGCCGGATGCACCACCAGCCCGGCCGGCTTATTGATCACGATCAGGTCCTGATCCTGATAAATCACTGGTAATTCAATGGCTTCCGGCTGGTCGTCGATCTCCGGCGCCAGCTCCACCGCCAGGGTCAGCGCCTCGCCGCCAAGCAGCTTATCTTTGGGCCGCGCGGCGCGGCCGTCCACCGTCAGAACGCCTTCCTTGATCCAGTTCTGCAGGCGGGACCGGGAGAAGCCGTCGAACAATTCGGCGGCCGCCTGATCCAGCCGGATACCGGCGTATTGCGCATCTACCCGCTCAGTGCGCTGAATTTTCTCACCGCCAAGATGTCCCATGGTCCGACCTGTGCGTAGAATAGGCGCACCATTGTACCCTGTCGCACCGAGGATAAAATGCCACGATTGCTTTCGACCCTGTTGATCGCCGCGCTGCTGAGCGCCTGCGCCAGCAAACCCGACGAGGGCCCGGAGCGCACCGAAGCGGAACAGTACCGGGAAGCCCGCGAATCCATGGAGTCGAATAACTACGTGACCGCCGTGGACCGGCTCAAGGAGCTGGAGGCGCGCTTCCCCTATGGCCGCTACG
>JBFJUC010000183.1:0-5368 GCA_041624875.1 Alcanivorax sp. | reverse complement strand
GTGTTGGTGGCGTAGCCCATGGCCTTGTCGGCCACTTCCAGTTCCCGGTCGGTGACGATCCGGTTCATGTCGTTGCGGTACTCCATCATGTCCTGACGGAGGCTGCGCAGCTCACCGAGAATCCAGTTCTCGCGGAACTGGGAAATCACCGGCCCCTTTTCGATCTCGCTCTGCGCTTCCGGGCGGGAGTCGTCAGTTTCCTGCTGGGCCCCGGCCCCGGCGCCGACAGCCATCAACAACACCCAGATTCCCGCCTTCAGGCACCGCTTGAACAAGACCGCGTCCTCTTCGCCAATGGTTCGCTCATACCGTCACACGCCCCGGCCGCCGTGGCCAGGAAAGTCGGAGAGTATGGTGGCATTAAGGTCCGTCAGGCGCCAGCCCGAAGGCCGCAAAAGCGACCCGGGGCGCGCTTGACACATTCCGCCGGATGCAATGTAGTGAGTTCATCCGCAATGTCACCACCAAGGAGTTTCATGAGAATGCATCGACTCGTGGGCGCCGTCGCCGCGCTCGGCCTGATGGCGCTCAGCGCCAGCGCCAACGCGGAAACCTGGCGCATCGGCCTGGAAGAAATCGAAGGCAGTGTCCAGCATCGCTACGCGGAACGCTTCAAGGAACTGGTCGAGAAGAAAAGCGACGACGAGATCAACGTGCAACTACTGCCCTACGGCACCTGGGGGTCGACCTATTCCGCCCTCTATGACGCCATCCAGGGCGGTGCCATCCAGCTCGGCTTCGGCTCCGGCTTCCTGGGCGGCACGGTGCCCGAAAGTCAGCTGCTTAATCTCAACTACATCATGCCCGACGACCAGTGGCTCACGGCCAAGGTGCTCAACTCCGATGCCTTTCTCAAGAGCGAACCCTGGCGGCAGGCCTTCCGCGCACGCGATCTGGTCGCCCTGGCCGAGCTGCCCGAGGGTAACCAGGCGTGGACGGCGAACAAAGCCGTCCGCACCCCCGCGGATATGAAGGGGCTGAATATCCGCGTCATGGACAACAGCCTGCTGCGCGCCACCTACCGGGCCTACGGCGCCTCGCCCACCTCCATCGCCTATGGCGAGCTCTACAGTGCCCTCCAGCAGGGCCAGGCCGAGGGCAATATCCAGCCGATCTTCGCCCACGAGGAAATGGGGTTCTACGAGGTCCAGGACTACATGATCTTCGCCGGTCAGTCCCAGTTCGTGGCCACCCTGATCGGCAACGCGGACTGGTACGACGGCCTTTCCGATGATCAGCGGGCAATGATCGACGCGGTCACCAAGAAACTGGTACGCGAGGGCCACAACATCCAGACCCAGTTCAACAAGAAGCGCCTCAAAGCGATCCAATCCAAGAGCGATATCGAGATTATCGAGCTGGACGACGCCCAGCGCGACGCCTTCCGCGAACTGGCCAGGCCGGTCCGCGAAACCTACATCGACGAGGTAGGCGAGCGTGGCGAGCAGGCATTGAACATTCTGCTCGATGCCGTCAAAAAGGCCGACGGCAAGCAATAACCGCCCTTCCCATCGTTTCTAGTCCTGGAGGGGATCAGAGATTGCCCAACGACGGCAGCCATAACGAAATCTGCGGGAACAGGATCAGCACCACCGTGGCCAGCAGTAACATCAGAATAAACGGCGGCGTCCCTCGGATCACTTCCAAATAGGGCCGCCGGAACACGGCGATAGCGGTGAAAATGTCGCAGCCGAACGGCGGCGTCGCTGAACCGATGGCGGCCTGCAGGGTGACAATCACGCCCACATGCACCGGATCCAGGCCAGCGGATTCCACCAGTGGTTTGAAAATCGGCACCAGGATCAGGATTACCACGATCGGGTCCACGAACATACAGCCAACGAAGAAGGCCACCGCGATCAGCGCCAGCGCCGCCGTTTGACTGTCGCCAATGGCATCGATGGCCGGGCCCAGCAGCTTCTCCGGCACGCCGGCGGTGCCCAGGGTGTGGGAGAAGGCAGCACCAATGGCCACCAGGATGAACACCACCGCGGTGATCATGCCCGAGGACAGCGCCAACCCGCCGAGATCCCGAATACTCACCTTGCGGTAGATCACCACCTCCAGCAACAGCGCGTAGGCCACCGCCACCGCGGACGCCTCCACCGCGCTGAACAGCCCGCCATAAATGCCGCCCACCACCAGCACCGGAAAGCCCAGCGGCAAAATCGCCCGGCGCAGGGCCCGCAGTCGATCAGGCCAACTGGCGCGCGACTCCGGCTCAATACCTTTGGCACGGGCACCCAACCAGCAATAGGTGGCGAACATCATCAGGATCAGAATGCCGGGCAGAATGCCGGCAAGGAACAAGTCGCCGATGGAGGTCTTCATCACCACGCCATACACGATGAAACCGATGCTCGGCGGGATCAGCAGGGCGATATCGCTGGCGTTGATGATCAGCGCCAGCGCGAAACTGTCCGGGTAGCCCTTGGCCAGCAGGCGCGGGCGCATGGGGCCACCCATGGCCACCACGGTGGCCTGGGTCGAGCCGGAGACGGCGCCGAACATGGCACAGGCCGCCGCCGTGGTGATCGGCAACCCGCCGCGCCAGTGCCGACTAAAGGCATCCACCAAATCCAGCAGACGATTGGCGGTGTGCCCCTTGGTGAGAATGTCGGCGGCGAAAATGAACATGGGCACCGCCGCCAGCACCCAGCTGCCGACGCCGGTGACCATCCAGGTCACCGCCTGGTCGGGCCCGAAGAAAGTCATCCCGGTGAACATCATGAACAAGGTCCCCACCGCCAGCGGCACCATCATGGGATAACCCAGCAGCAGCAGGACCAACATAATCAGCGCGAGCACGATCAGCATAGCGTCGCCTTCTCGCCCAACCGGTGCTGCGAATCAGACACGGTCGTCATGGTGCCCTCCCGCTTCGCCGCCGTGCACCGGCACATCGGAATAGGTTTCTTCTTCGTTGAACGACCGCCAGATACCGGGAGACAGGGCGTTGCGGATCAGGGTCAGCAGGTACTGGATTCCGGCGAGCGCAAAGCCAGCGGGCAGGGCCTGGTAGACGATCCACATCGGCAAGCCCAGAGCGGAACTGACCCGGCCACGGTCGTGAACGTCGATCACGTACTGACCGGACTTCCAGGCGAAATAGAACATCAGGGTTGCGGTGCCGACGCAGATCAACATCAGAAGGGCCTTGCGGGCGCCGCCGTGGAGCTGTTCATAGAGTGCGGACATACGGATATGACGGGCGTGACGGGCGGCATAACTGACCCCCACGAAGGTCATCACCACGATCAACATTTCGGTGACTTCGTAGGTGCCGGGGATCCCCCGATCGAACAATAACTGGCCGACCACGTGAGCGCTCATCAGTAGCGCCATGGCGAGCATGGTGCCGCCGATAATCAGACGTTCGATAACTCCGATAGCACGGTCAAGCACGGCGAGGGCGGCAAGCACTCCCTTAATCGCGAACTTCATCAAACTATACAACCACAAGGTTTACCTATCATCAACGCTGCCAAAGCCGCTTATAACGCGCACTACGGCAATGCCAGGGTCCCCAGCCTCACCGGCAACTGTTTTGACATCTAAATATTATATCTCTAAAATAGCCTACCACTTATTGCCAGGAATATCCCGGTCATGCGCTGGACTCACGTGACGAAAACCGTGACACAACCTGCTTTCACGTCAAAATGACCTTGTCTCCTCACGGTCACATTGGTTTGTTATCCAGAGAATTAACGACCATGGCCAGACACGACGAAGTGTTGATTGCCCTACGCCAGATTATCCGCGCCACGGACCTTTACTCGCGCAAGCTGAGCAAGGTGGCCGGCCTCACCGCGCCGCAGTTACTGATCCTCCAGGCCACCGCCTCCCACGGCGAAATGACCATGGGCGATATCGCAACGGAGGTGTCCGTCAGCCAGGCCACCGTCACCACCATCCTTGATCGGCTCGAAAAACGTGGCCTGATCGAGCGTAAAAGGGGTGAACGTGACAAACGCCGGGTTTATGCTTATTTGACCGACGCTGGCCGCGACATCATGGAGCGGGCGCCGACTCCGCTTCAAGATGAATTCATGTCCCGCTTTTCGCATCTCGAGAATTGGGAACAGTCGCTGATACTCAGCTCCCTGCAGCGGGTGGCGGCGATGATGAACGCCGGTGACATTGACGCTTCGCCGGTATTGGATCTGGGTGCCATTGACCGCACCCAACCCGCCGCCGACGGCCAGCGCCGACGGCCTCGGATCAACCCATCTTTTGAAACCGACCAGAAGTGACATCATGCCTGCAGACGAACCGAAAAAGGCGGATTCATCCTCCGCTGACACAAAAGACGACATCATTTTTCGCAAGCCCGAGAGCCCGGACGGCCCGCGGGTGCACAAGCTGATCGCGGAATGTAAGCCGCTGGATGAAAACTCCGTGTACTGCAATCTGCTGCAGTGCACGCACTTCGCGGACACTTCGGTGGCCGTGGAAATGGACGGCGATCTGGTGGGCTTCATCTCCGGGTACATCCCGCCCAAGCAGCAGAACACGCTGTTCGTGTGGCAGGTGGCGGTGCACGGCAAGGCACGCGGCAAGGGTCTCGCAAAGCGTATGCTGGCGGAACTGATCAAACGCGACGAAGCGGAAAACGTGCAGTTCATCGAGACCACCATTACCCCGGACAACGAAGCGTCCTGGGGCATGTTCCGCAGCTTCGCTTACGAGCGCCGGATGCCCACTGAAGAGTTCATCCTCTTCGATTCACGCATCCATTTCGCCGGCGAGCACAATGATGAACATTTGCTGCGCATCGGGCCGTTTAACCGCGACGACGCCTAAAACGAATTGAACGAGACACAGCGAGGTAGAGAGAACCATGGATACGGAAATTTTTGACAGCATTGAGTCCGAAGTTCAAAGCTACGCGCGAAGCTTCCCGGTGGTGTTCCAGAAAGCCAAGGGCAGCTATCTGTACGACGAAGAAGGCGTGGAGTACCTGGACTTCCTGGCCGGCGCGGGCACCCTGAACTATGGGCACAACAACCCGGTTCTGAAAAAAGTCCTGCTCGATTACATCGAGAACGATTCCATCGTGCACGGCCTGGACATGCACACCGTGGCCAAACGCGATTTTCTGCAAGCGCTGGAAGACTATGTGCTGAAGCCGCGCGACATGGACCACGTGGTCCAGTTCCCCGGCCCCACCGGCACCAACGCGGTGGAAGCAGCACTGAAGATCGCCCGTAACATCAAGGGCCGCGAAAACATCATCAGCTTCACCAACGGCTTCCACGGTGTGACCCTGGGCGCGCTGTCCACCACCGGTAACAGCCACCACCGTGGCGCCGCCGGCGTCACCATGGGCGGCGTCAGCGTGATGCCGTACGACGGCTACCTGGGC
>JBFJUC010000182.1:0-5402 GCA_041624875.1 Alcanivorax sp. | reverse complement strand
TCAACGAGCGCACGATCTTCGACACGCTGCGCGACTTCCGTGAAAAAGGCGTGGTGCAAACGCTCAAGGACCGGCACATGTGGAACACCATGCGCATGAGCCAGAGCGACCTCGCCGACGTCACCGGCTATACCTACACCTACCTGCTTAACGGTCGCAGCCCCAACGCCAACTGGACCGGCCTGTTCCAGCCCGGCGAGCGGGTCCGGCTGCGCTTCGTCAACGCCAGCGCCATGACGTTCTTCGATATCCGCATCCCCGGCCTGGATATGACGGTAGTGGCTTTGGACGGGCAACCGGTGAAACCGGTGCGCTTTCATGAATGCCGGCTGGGCGTGGCGGAAACCATCGACGTGATCGTCACCCCCGAGAAAAAGCAGGCGTTCACCGTATTCGCGCAGAGCATCGACCGCTCCGGCTTCGCGCGTGGCACTCTCACCCCCGACCCCGCCATGAGCGCGGCCGTGCCGGAGATGGACCCGCCACCGCTGCTGGGGCACACCGAAATGGGCATGGGCGGCATGAACCACGGTGACATGGAAGGCATGAACCACGGCGCGATGGATCACGGCAAGATGGGCCCTGGGAAGATGGATCATGGCGCCATGAAGGGCATGAAGGGCATGAAGGGCATGAAGGGCATGCAGCACGACGGCATGGGCCACGGCGATATGAAGCATGCCGATATGCAGCATAAAGGCATGCAGCACGGCGGCAACCCTAAGGTGCCGTTCGCGTTCGTGGCGGATAACCCGGATCTGGCACCGCGCAACAGCGCCGTCCAGCATCTGGATTCGGAATACGGGCCGGGCGTGGACATGCGCGCCATGGCGCCGGCGGCAATGCTTGACGATCCCGGCATCGGCCTGCGCGAACGCGGCTGGAAGGTCCTCACCTACGCGGACATGGAGACCGCCGGCGGCCCGCCGGACAGCCTGACGCCGGACCGCGAGATCGTCCTGCACCTGACCGGCAACATGAGCCGCTATATGTGGAGCTTCAATGGCATCAAGTTCGCCGACTCCGTGCCCTTGGAGCTTTACCACGGCGAGCGGGCGCGCATCACCCTGGTCAACGACACCATGATGACCCACCCGATTCACCTGCACGGTCTGTGGAGCGATTTGGAGCTGGGCGATGGCCGCCTGCTGCGCAAGCACACCATCACCGTGAAGCCCGGCGAAAAACTCAGCTACCTGGTGCGCGCCGATGCCAAGGGCCGCTGGGCCTATCACTGCCATCTGCTTTATCACATGGAAGCCGGCATGTTCCGCGAGGTGCGCGTGGTCGACAACGCAACGGCGAAGGAGGCACGGTCATGAAACAGGCCCATCTGATAACCACCGCCGCGCTGCTGGCCCTGTCACCCTGGGTTCAGGCGATGGACAAGCACGAGCCGGCGTTCAGCCGTGTGATCGTCGATGAGTTCGAGGCCCGCGACGCCGATGAAGGCACCGTGGCCGCCTGGGAAGCCGCCGCCTGGTACGGCGGCGACCTGAACAAGCTCTATCTCAGCACCGAAGGCGAACGCCTGATGGACAACGGCGGCGAAACCGAAGGCTTCGAAACCCGGGTTGCCTGGAACCGCGCCTTCGCGCCGTTCTGGGATTGGCAGCTCGGCGCCCGCCGGGACTGGCAGCCGGACGACCCGAACCGGGACTGGGTCAGTTTCGGGGTTCAAGGGCTGGCGCCCTATCTGTTCGAAAGCGAGGCCACTCTGTTCGTCGGCGAGGAAGGGCTCACCAACCTGAGGCTGGAGGCGGAATACGAAATTCTGTTTACCCAGAAGTTGATCCTGGTGCCGGCGGTGGAAGCCAACTTTTACGGCAAGGAGGATGAAGAACTGGGTATTGGCGAAGGACTCACGGACATCGAAGCCGGCTTACGCCTGCGCTACGAGATCCGCCGCGAGTTCGCGCCCTATATCGGCGTGAACTGGGAGCGGCAGTTCGGTGATACCGCCGCCAAAACCCGTGGCGCTGGAGACGACGTTTCCGAGACCACCCTGGTGGCCGGCGTTCGCTTCTGGTTCTAGCACCCGGAGCGCCGACGTGCCGCCGATCAAGGGACACACGTCGGCGCCCCCTTTACACACAAGGCTTCACCTAAATACGTTACCGAGGAGTGTCCATGAAAACATTAAAAGCATGGTCGGTGCTGGTGGCCCTGCTCCTGTTGGGCGCGGGCGTGTTTGTTGTCAGCGGCGCCTACAATTTCGCGGCCGATGAGCCGCACTGGTCGGCCACCGAGGCGTTGATTGGCTATGCCCGCCATCGCTCGGTGGATTCCCGCGCGGCGGACATCACCGCCCCCGGGGACCTGTCCGACCCGGCTCGCGTGGCCGCCGGCGCGGAGCAATATCAGGCCATGTGCGCCGGCTGCCACCTGGCGCCGGGCCAAAGCAGCGGCGCCATGCGCGACGGGCTCTATCCACAACCACCGGACCTGACCGATCACGGCATCCATGACCCGCGCGGCGCGTTCTGGGCGATCAAACACGGCATTAAAATGAGCGGCATGCCGGCCTGGGGCCCCAGCCACGACGACGAGACACTCTGGGACATCGTGGCGCTATTGCGTGTCCTGCCGGACATGTCCGAATCGCAATGGGCGAACCTGACCGGCGGCGACGGCGAACACGCAACCACGCCGTCAAGCCACGGGCACGGGCATAGCCACGGGGGCAGCGGGCACGCGCATTGACGCCGATCAGCCGTCGTAGCTGTCCGCTTCCAGGTCGCGCAGCTCCTGATTGGTCTGCACGCCCAGGTCCAGGTCGCTGAGCTTGCCGTTGGCGATGGAATAGATCCAGCCATGGATACTCAGCGGCTGCTCGCGGCGCCAGGCCTCCTGAACCACGGTAGTGTTGGCGACGTTGATCACCTGGCGGGCCACGTTCAGCTCGCACATGCGATCCAGGCGAGCGCCGTCGTCGGGCAGTTCGGCCAGGGCCTTGCGGTTGCGCAGGTAGAGCTCACGCACCTGGCGCAGCCAGTTGTCGATCAGCCCGTGGGGCTGGTCTTCCGTGGCGGCGCGCACGCCGCCACACCCATAGTGACCAACCACCATGATGTGCTCCACCTTGAGCACGTCCACGGCGAACTGCAGCACGGAGAGCAAGTTCAGGTCCGTGTGGTTGACCAGGTTGGCGACATTGCGATGTACGAACAATTCCCCGGGCATCAGACCGACGATCTGGTTGGCCGGCACCCGCGAATCCGCACAGCCGATCCATAGGAAACGGGGGCTTTGCTGCCCCTCCAACTGTTTGAAGAAGCCGGGTTGGTCCTGTTCGATCCGGTGACGCCACTCTTCGTTGTTCTCAAAGAGCTCAGGAAGGGTTTTCAAGGTTGCGCTCCCTATCGGAATCCGCCCATCTAAGTAGCCGTCTATGATGACGTAATGGCGCCGCCGTGCAACGGTAAAAGTCTTTCAAAATCTTAGTATTGCGCGCCTGATCGGTCATTTCGCGCCAGTCACGGCGGCTTCCGCCCGCCCCCGCGTTGGTCAAGCCCTCAACGGGGCTGTTACCATAACCGCATCCGTGACGCCCAGCGTCGGACATTCATCAACCCCAAAAGGGCGCCCATGCAAATCGCAGAGAATACCGTAGTGGCCTTTCACTACACCCTGACCAACGAAGCGGGCCAGACCATCGATTCCTCCCGCCAGCGCGAAGAACCGCTGAACTACCTCCACGGCCACGGCAACATCATCCCCGGCCTGGAAAAGGCGCTCGTGGGCAAAGAAGCCGGCGATAAGCTGGAAGTCACCGTGACCCCGGAAGAAGGCTACGGCGAACGCCACGAAGGCCTGATCCAGCAGGTTCCCACTTCCGCCTTTGAAGGCGCCGGTGGCGAGCTGAAGCCGGGCATGCAGTTCCAGGCGCAGACCGAAGCGGGCCAGCGCGTCTTCACCATCACCGAGGTGGAAGGCGACCAGGTCACCGTGGACGGCAACCATCCGCTGGCCGGTGAGACCCTCAACTTCGACGTGGAAGTGACCGAAGTGCGCGAAGCTTCCGACGAAGAGAAAGAGCACGGCCACGTGCACGGGCCCGAAGGCCACGAGCACTAAGCCACAGCGAAGGCCCCGTCCCGGGGCCTTTCCGCTTCCATCCCCTCCATGAACACCTCCAGTGCCCGGCTCCAGCTTGGCCGCTGCAAGGTCGCCAATTGCGTGGTGACGGCGGCAAACGCCTGCGGCAGCGCCAGGGTGTGCAGCTCAAAGCGCTGACGATACTGACGCACGGTGGATTCCGGCAGCAGCGCCAGCCCCATACCTGCGGCGACACAACCGGCGATGGCGTCCAGGCTGCCGAATTCATGAATGTGCGGCGCCGGCACCCTGTGCTCCGCGAACAACTTTTCGATGCTGTGCCGGTACCCGCAGCCCTGGCGGAACGCCAGGAACGGCGTCTGCGCCAGGGTGACGCGGTCGGGCATGGCCTTGAGCGGTCGGCCGCTGACCAGCACCAGGCGCTCCTCGAACACCGGACGCAGCAGCACATCGTCACCGACCTTCTCGCCGGCCACGAAAGCGGCGTCCAACTGCCCGGCGCGCACCGCCTCGAGCAACTCGGAGGAAGTGCCGGTGCGCAGGTGCACGGCCAGTTGCGGCCAGCGCCGGCTGAAGGTCGATAACAGGCCCGGCAAGTGCACCGCGGCGGTGGTCTCCATGCTGCCCAGACGCAACTCCCCAGCCGGCTCCGCCTGAGGATGGAAACGCGCCACGGCGTCGTCGTGGAGCTCCACCATACGCCGCGCGTAGCTCAGCAGCTGGCGGCCGGCAGGGGTGGCGACCACCGGCGTGCGCCGTTCCAGAAGGCGGGCGCCCAGCTCCGTCTCCAGCTTTTTGACGTGAGCCGTGACGTTGGACTGCACGGTGTGCAGCCGCTCGGCGGCGGCACTGAAGCTGCCGGTGTCGACCACGGCACGAAAGATTTCCAGGGAACGAATCAACATGACCAGAGCTCTTCACATTTTTCGATACAGAGTATCTTAAAAAATCATTTCCAGTGATAAAAGCGCTCTGGTTAACTTGGTGGCCGATGTGGCTGGCCGCTTGGGCCACTCGCTGATTTGATCCGCTGGAGCTTGCATGACACCGCCCAACCCCCCTCTGTCGCCCGGCCGTCTGGTGCTGATGGCCGGCTCCGCCACCCTGGTGGGCATCGGCCTGGGGCGTTTCGCCTATGCCGCGTTGCTGCCCGGCGTGATCGCGGCCGGCTGGCTAAATGAGGCGGACGCCGGCTATGTGGGCGCCGCCAACCTGCTCGGTTACCTGGTCGGGGCGGTGCTGGCCAGCCGCGTCAGCCGCTGGTTCGGCCCCACCCGGGTGATCAAGGCGTCAGTGCTGCTGGTGGGGCTGGGTTTTCTGGCCAGCGCCTGGGCGGCACCGGT
>JBFJUC010000181.1:0-5427 GCA_041624875.1 Alcanivorax sp. | reverse complement strand
TTGGGGACATTCAGGGATAGGTCCGCATTAACGGTGATTTTGTCACCGTCCGCCGGAACCGTGATCTTTTGGTATCCCATCTACACTACTCCCTCTGAAAAAAACCGTCGGATTCGGTTGCCTGGCGAGTATAGCACTCAGGCGTTATTCTTGCTTGGCCTTGACGGGTCCACTAAGGCGTTTTTTGCCATGGCCAGACTGATTTTGTTTAACAAACCCTTTCAGGTGCTTTCCCAGTTCACCGATCCACGGGGGCGACGCACGCTGAAGGACTTCATTTCCGTACCCGGGGTGTACCCCGCCGGCCGGCTGGACTGGGACTCTGAGGGCCTGCTGTTACTGACCGATGACGGCGTCCTGCAGGCGCACATCGCCAGCCCCCGATTCCACCAGGCCAAGACCTATCTGGTGCAGGTGGAAGGCGAACCACCGGAAGACGCGCTGCAGCGCCTGCGCCAGGGCATCACGCTCAAGGACGGCCGGTGCCGTCCGGCGCCCGTGAAAGCGGTGCCGCCACCGGCGCTGTGGCCCCGGAACCCGCCGGTGCGCACGCGGCTTACGGTAGCCGACCAATGGTTGGAACTCACCCTAGACGAAGGTCGCAACCGCCAGGTGCGGCGCATGACCGCGGCCATCGGCCACCCCACCCTGCGACTGGTACGCTGGCGCATCGGTGACTGGGACCTGAGCGACCTGGCCCCCGGGGAATGGCGAGAGCTTCACGTTCACGCCCCTAAAAAACCGCCCCGCTCCAGCCGGCGCAAGGCCCCGGCCCGCGGCGCCCGCGGACGTCGCGCCTGAGCACCGCCCGCGGCTGTCGCGGCGCGCCCGGGTGCGCTACCATCGGCGCCCCGCAGTAAACCAGAGACGGACCTGAAACCGGATGAACAGCTTCCAAGCGCATATTACAGTGGCCACAGTAGTGGAACAGGACGGCCGCCTGCTGTTCGTGCGCGAAACCCAGAACGGCGAAACGGTGATCAACCAGCCCGCCGGCCACGCCGAGTTCGGCGAAGACCTGATGCAGGCCGCCTACCGGGAAACCCTGGAAGAAACCGCCTGGCGGGTGGAGATTACCGGCCTGCTCGGCTGGTACATTTTTCAACCTTATAAAGGTGCCGGAGTATACTACCGCACCTGCTTTATCGCCGAGCCCCAGGGGCACGACCCGCACCAGAAGCTGGACACCGGTATTCTGGAAGCGATCTGGCTGACACCCGAGGAACTGACACAGCGCCGCGCCGAACACCGCAGCCCGCTGGTGGCGCGCTGCGTGGCGGACTATCAAAGCGGTCGGCGCCTGCCGCTGGACGCCATTTATCAGCACCCCTGGCCGTTGCAGCGCGGTTGATTCACGTTAAAGCGCCCACATAGAGAGTCCCATGCACACACACGCG
The DNA here is from genome assembly GCA_041624875.1 of Alcanivorax sp. Taxonomy (GTDB): domain Bacteria; phylum Pseudomonadota; class Gammaproteobacteria; order Pseudomonadales; family Alcanivoracaceae; genus Alloalcanivorax. The sequence goes on along the minus strand of JBFJUC010000181.1, from coordinate 4,030 downwards.
CCCGAAAACACCCGCGTCATCGTCGGCATGTCCGGCGGCGTCGATTCCTCGGTGGCCGCTGCCCGCTTGCTGGACGCCGGCTATCAGGTGGAAGGCCTGTTCATGAAGAACTGGGACGAGGACGACGGCACCGAGTACTGCACCGCCCGGGACGACCTGCTCGACGCCATGCAGGTGGCCGGGGTGCTGGGCATCGAGCTGCACACCGCCAATTTCGCCACCGAGTACTGGGACCGGGTGTTCGAGCATTTCCTGGCCGAATACCGCGCCGGGCGCACCCCCAACCCGGACATCCTGTGTAATAAGGAAATCAAGTTCCGCGCCTTCCTCGACCACGCTCTGACCCTGGGCGCTGACTACATCGCCACCGGCCACTACGCGCGGGTAGAACACGGGGCCCAAGTGGATCACAGCGGTGAGCACGCCCGGCTGCTGCGCGCGGTGGACGACAACAAGGACCAGACCTACTTCCTGCACGCCGTGGGCGGCGACAAGTTCGCCCGCACCCTGTTCCCCCTCGGCGACCTGGAAAAGCCGGAGGTGCGCCGCCTGGCCGGCGAGCGCGGCTTCGCCAACCATAAAAAGAAGGACTCCACCGGTATCTGCTTTATCGGCGAGCGGCGTTTCAAGGACTTCCTGGAAACCTACCTGCCTGCCCAGCCCGGCGACATCGAAGACGACGCCGGCCACCGCATCGGTCGCCACGACGGTCTCATGTACTACACCCTGGGCCAGCGTCAGGGCCTGGGTATCGGCGGCCTGGCCGACGCTGGCGACGCGCCCTGGTACGTGGCCGGCAAGGATCTGGATCGCAACGTGTTGCTCGCCGTGCAGGGCCAGGACCACCCGCTGCTCTACCGCGGCGAGCTGACCAGCGGCCCGGTGGACTGGATCGCCGGCGCGCCACCGGCCCTGCCCACCCGGCTCACCGCCAAGACCCGCTACCGACAGCCGGACCAGGCCTGCCGGGTCGAAGACGCCGGCGCGGGCCGCGTGCGGGTGGTGTTCGACCAGCCCCAGCGGGCCGTCACACCCGGTCAGTCAGTGGTGTTCTACGACGCCGACGCCTGCCTGGGCGGCGCCGTGATCGAGGAGACGCGATGAATTCGCAGCAGCAACAAGCCCTGGCTCTGGCCGCGGTGTTCGAGGCCGCCACCCTGGCCGACCAGATCGCCACCAGCGGTGACTGCGACCACGCCGCGATGGAAGCCCTGCTGGATGGGGTAATGACCATGCAGGCCACTGACTTCGACACCATCTACCCGCGCCCCGCCCTGTTCCGCGGCGGCCTGCGCCTGCTGCGCCAGAGCCTCAACCGGGAGCAGACACGCCAGGCGGCACGGCCGCTCAGTTATTCGCTGGCGCTGGTGCATCTGTCCTCCAAGCTGCGCAAGAACAGCGACGTGATCAGTATCCTGCGCCACCGGCTGATCGCACTTGAGGGTCAGCGGCAACATTTCCAGGGTGGCACCACCAATGTCACTTTTTGTCATCGCCTGGCGGGTATCTATCTGGATACCCTGGGCACCTTCCGGTTCCGCATCCGTGTGCAGGGTGAGCCGGCGCGCCTGCAGGACGAGGACAACGCCGCCCGCATTCGCGCGCTGTTCCTTGCCGGGGTGCGGGCCGCCTTCCTGTGGCACCAGCTGGGCGGACGCCGCTGGCGGCTACTGTTCCAGCGCAAGCAGCAACTGGAAGTGCTAGAAAGCATAAAATTCAGTGAGTTATAGCCATAATGTGACACTTGGCATTAAATGAAAACAGCGCCTTTCCCGGGCACCTACCCGGCGCGGCCCGGCGCTACGCGACCGGCGCAATTTTGCTGTATGATTGCGCCGCTATTGGATTCCCTTCAGGAGTTGCCCCATGTCCAGCTTTACTTCCCTTACCGCCATTTCCCCGGTGGATGGCCGCTACGCCGGCAAGTGCGAATCCCTCCGCGCGATCACCAGCGAGTACGGCCTGATTCGCTATCGGGTCCATGTGGAAGTGAGCTGGCTGGAGCAACTGGCCCATGACAAGGCGATCCCGGAAGTGCCGTTGATGAGCGGCAAGGCCGCCTGGCACCTGCGCGGCGTGACCCGCGACTTCGAAGAGAAGGACGCCGAGCGGATCAAGGAAATCGAAGCCACCACCAACCACGACGTCAAGGCGGTGGAATACTTCATCAAGGAGCGCATGGCCGAGCACGAAGAGCTCGACGCCATGAACGAGTTCGTGCATTTCGCCTGCACCAGCGAGGACATCAACAACCTGTCCTACGCGCTGATGATGCGCGAAGCCCGCGAGCAGCTGCTGCCCAAGCTGGACCAGGTAATCGGCGGCATCCGCAAGCTCGCCCACGGCCTGGCCGACACCGCCATGCTGTCGCGCACCCATGGCCAGTCCGCCTCGCCCACCACGGTGGGCAAGGAAATGGCCAACGTGGTGGCACGCCTGAACCGCCAGCGCGACCAGTTCGCGGCGGTGGAGATCCTCGGCAAGATCAACGGCGCGGTGGGCAACTACAACGCCCACCTGGCCGCCTACCCGGAAGTGGACTGGCCGGCCTTTGCCCGCCGCTTCGTGGAAGGCCTGGGGCTGAACTTCAACCCCTTCACCACCCAGATCGAACCTCACGACTGGATCGCCGAATACTTCCACGCCCTGATGCGCTTCAACACCATCCTGCTGGATTTCGACCGCGACCTGTGGGGCTACATCTCGCTGGGCTACTTCAAGCAGCGTGCCGTGGAAGGCGAAGTGGGTTCCTCCACCATGCCGCACAAAGTCAACCCGATCGACTTCGAGAACTCCGAAGGCAACCTGGGCATCGCCAACGCGATCATGGACCATCTGGCCGGCAAGCTGCCGATCTCCCGCTGGCAGCGTGACCTCACCGATTCCACCGTGCTGCGCAACATGGGCGTGGGCCTGGCGCACAGTCTGATCGCCTACGAAGCCGCCCTGAAAGGCATCGGCAAGCTGCAAATCAACGCCGAACGGCTCGCCGACGATCTGGACGCCGCCTGGGAAGTGCTGGCCGAGCCGATTCAGACCGTGATGCGCCGCTACGGCATCGAAAAGCCCTACGAAAAGCTCAAGGCGCTGACCCGCGGCAAGGCGATCACCCAAGAGGCCCTGGCAGCCTTCATCGACGATCTGGCGATTCCCGACGACGCCAAGGAGCGGCTCAAGGCACTGACCCCGGCCACCTACGTGGGCAACGCCGGCCAGCAGGCACGCGGCATCCAATAGGCGCCAACGCGCCGCTGCCGGATACCATGTCTGCCGCCACCGCACTGCCCCGCTTCACCCTGCCGATGGCGCCCCGGGACTTCCTGGCGCGCCACTGGCAGCGTGCGCCCCTATTCATGGCCGCCGCCGCCAGCGGCCTGGCTCATCCGGACGCCGACACCCTGGCCGGGCTGGCGCTGGAACCGGAAGTGGAATCACGGCTGATCCGCGGCGCCGGCAACGGCCCCTGGCACCTGGAACAAGGCCCCCTGGAAGAACAGCGCTTTTCCGAACTGGGCGACCGGGACTGGACGTTGTTGATTCAATCCGTGGACCACTACCTGACCGAGGTGTCCCTGCTGCTGGATGATTTCGGCTTCGTACCCGGCTGGCGCCTGGACGACATCATGATCAGCTACGCCGCCGAAGGCGGCAGCGTCGGCCCCCACTTCGATCAGTACGACGTGTTCCTGATCCAGGCCGCCGGACGGCGCCATTGGCAAGTGGGCCCCCACTGCGACGAACACAGCCGCCTGCGCGGCGACGTGCCCCTGAAAATGCTGGCGCACATGCCGGTCGAGCAAGAACACACCGCCGGCCCCGGCGATGTGCTCTACCTGCCGCCGGGCGTTGCCCACCATGGCGTGGCGCTGGACAGCGACTGCATCACCTGGTCGGTGGGCTTCCGGGCCCCGGACTACCGGGACCTGCTCGCCGAAATGGTCGCCGAAACCCTCGCCGACACCGACGAGCAGTTACACACCGACCCGGGCCGCGCGCCGGTGGAGGACGCCGGCGAACTGAGTGTCGCCGA
>JBFJUC010000180.1:0-5465 GCA_041624875.1 Alcanivorax sp. | reverse complement strand
TTTGCTGGTCAGATTGACCAGCCCGCCCGGTGACGCCCGGCCGTACAACACCGAGGTGGGTCCTTTGACGATTTCCACCCGCTCCAGAAAGTAAGGGTCGATCTGCATGGAGCTGAAGGTGCCGCCGTCGCCCATGGTCTTGAGGCCGTCGAGATAGATGTTATCAATGCTGTCGTCGGAGAAGCCGCGCAACACCACATAATCGTAGCGCCGGGAGGCGCCGATCTGTTCGGTGAACACACCGGGGGTGTAGCGCAGCGCCTGCTGCACGGTCTCCGAGCCCTGCTCCTCCAGTTGCTCGCGGCGCACCACGTTGATCGTCTGTGGCGTTTCCAGCGTCGGCGTGTCGATCTTGGTGGCGACCCGGGCGGAAATCGCCACCGGCGCCAGCGTGTGGTTTGTGGCGGGTGCCGGTTCCAGGGTGACGCTGCCGTCGTCGTTGCGGCGGTGGCGCAGGCCGCTGCCGGCCAGCAGCCGGCTCAGGGCCTGGTCGGTGGAATAGTCGCCGGCCAGGGCCGGGCTTTGTTTGCCGGCGGTCATGTCGGCGTCGTAGAGCAACTGGACGCCGGTGTCGTCGGCCAGTTCGGCCAGAGCAGCGTCGAGCGGTTGCGCGGCGATGTCCAGGGTCGCCGCCCGGGCGCCGGCCAGCAGGGCGAGGCCGGTGAACAGCGCGGCGGCGCGCAGGGTGTTTTTGATCAGGGGCATCTTTGGTCCTCTCTGTTCGGATGCAAATACAAACCATTTGCGATCTGGTGGCAGGGAAGACGAAACCGCCGCCGGTTTCTGAACCGGGTCGCCTCTAATACAGAATCACCACGCCGGGCAGGTGCCGCACGGTCAGCGGCAGGGTCTGGCTCAAGGCGCTGAGGGTGGCGTCCGGATTGCCGCTATTGAGGGTGCCGCTGAAACGGCGCTCGGCCAGCGTCTGGTCCAGCAGCAGCAGGTGGTCCGGGTGATGAGGCGCCAGCTCCCGGAGAATGTCCCGTAGCGGTTGATCGCTGAACACCAGCCGGCCTTCCAGCCAGGCCAGCACGGGCGCCACATCCACCCGGCGCGGGTCGCCCAGGCGGCCGCGCGACCAATGCACTTGCTCGCTGGCCCGCAACGTCAGCCGTCGACCCACGCCGCTGGCGACCACCTCGCCCTCCGCCACCGTCAAGCGGACCCGCTCGCCCTCGTCCCGGCGTACCTCGAAGCGGGTGCCGGTAACGCGGACCTTCGCCTCGCCGGCCACCACCAGGAAGGGCCGTTGCGGGTCCTTGGCCACCTGGAAGTAAGCGCGCCCGCGCAGCAGGGTAATGCGGCGCTGGTGGTCGCTCAGGTTCAGATTGATGGCGCTGTCGCCGGCCAGGGTTACCCGGCTGCCGTCCTCCAGGGTCAGTACCCGTTGCTCGCCGGCGGCGGTGCGCTGGTCCGCGCCCCACACCCGCCAGGGCAGTTGCGCCGCCACGACCACCATGAGCAGCAGCACCGCCGCGGCCAGCCAGGCCCGGCAATGGCTCAGGGCGCGGCTGATGTATTTCCCCGCCATGCGCTCGGAGACCCCCAGGCGGGTGCCGATTCCCCGCTGGGTCAGCCCCTCCAGACGGTTCCACAGCAGCGCCTGGCGGACATGGTCGGGCAGCTCGGTGAGCGCCGCCTGGACTCCGGCCAGGGTCTGGGCACTGCTGGCCGCCGCTTCCGGCGTGGGGGCGTCGCTTTCCAGCCGCAGGTCCGGGTCGTGCAGGGCCACGGTGGCCGGCCGGGCATGTTGCTGGCGCAGGTGGTCGATCAGCAGATTGCGGGCGATGCGGAACAGGAAGGCGCGCGGATTGTGCAGCGGATAGTGCAGCGGAGGGCCGCCGCCGGCGTGTTCCAGACGGCGCAGACGCAGGTAAACCTCCTGGCAGAGGTCGGCTGCCAGCTCCGGGGAGCCCAGGCGACGGTGAAAATAGCCGCTCAGTTCCGGGGCGTGTTGTTGAAACAGGTCGTCGGCGCCCATGGTATCGCCCGCTCATTAAACGTGATTGATAATGATTCGTGATCGCAATTCGGACGATTATGCCACCACCCGACCGGCGGGCGCCAGATCGGGGGCGTTTAGCGGGGGGCGTGGTAGGTGCGGCTGCGGTAGCCGGGTTTGCTGAACACCCACTGCCAGAGCTGGATGTTGCGGGCGCGAAAGGCGCCGGCGCACACGTTCAGGTAGTAGCGCCACATGCGGTAGAAACGCTGGTCGTAGCGGTGTTGGAGGTTCGGCCAGCCGGTCTGGAAGTTGGCGTCCCAGGCTTTCAGGGTGCGCGCGTAGTCCGGGCCGAAGTTGTGCAGGTCCTCGACTACGAAGCCGGGTTCGGCGGCGCGGGCGATCTGTTTCACCGACGGCAGTTCGCCGTTGGGGAAAATGTATTTGTCGATCCAGGGGTCGTGGCTGTGGCTGCTTTCGTTGGCGCCGATGGTGTGCAGCAGCATCAGACCGCGATCCTTTAGCAGGCCCAGGGTGGTGTCCATGAAAGTGCGGTAGTTGCGGCGGCCGACATGCTCGAACATGCCCACGGAGACCACCCGGTCGTAGCGCCCGGACACGGCGCGGTAGTCCTTCAGCAGCACCTCCACGGGCAGACCTTCACAGCGCTTTCGGGCCAATTGCGCTTGTTCACTGGACACCGTGACGCCCTCGGCGCGTACCCCGTAATGGCGGGTCGCGTATTCCAGCAGGCTGCCCCAGCCACAGCCGATGTCGAGCAGGGTCATACCCGGCTCCAGTTCCAATTTGCGGCAAATCAGATCGAGCTTGGCGAGCTGGGCGTCATGGAGGGTGGCCGCGTCTTTCCAGTAGCCGCAGCTGTAGGCCATGGTATCGTCGAGCATCCGCTCGAACAGGTCGTTGCCCAGGTCATAATGCTGCTCGGCCACCTGACGGGAGCGGCTCAGGCTTTGCCGGTTGCGCAGGCTGTGGGCGAGCACCTGGAGCGTCAGCATCCAGCGGTTCTTGCCCAGGTCTTCACCGCCGGCGCGCAGCATGCGGAACGCGAACTCATCCAGCGCGTCGCAGTCCCACCAGCCGTCCATATAGGATTCGCCGAGCCCCAGGGAGCGTTGCGCGGCGATGCGGGAAAGGGTGTCGGGATGATGGATCTGCATGTCCCAGGGACGCCGGCCGTTGATCTGGATGTCCGCGTTCGCGAGCACCCGGTGGATCAAGGCGTCGATAGAGGTCGATCCGCTGGACGCGTTGCGCTCTTCTCGATGACTAAGCATACAGAGACTCCTTTTCTGGAAGACTGCATGGCTGTCACGGGCTACTTCGCCGCTGCCCGACGTTTCAAATCATTCTTTGACGCTTACCTCACGGACGCAAGCGGCAAAGTGAGGGTAAAGCCGGTAAAGCGCGCGCGAAGCCGAATTTTTACAATATTATTCAGAGACTTGGGCGTCGGTAAGCCGCTGTATAAAAGCGTTCTATTAATGTGATTTGGTGCCGCTATGCCGGCGGCGGGGGCGAGAAACGATGGATTCGATAACGCAGGCGGCCCTGGGTGGCGCCTTGGGTGGGGCGGTGCTGGGGCGCCGGTTCGGACGAACCGCGGTCATCGCCGGCGCCTTGCTCGGTACCCTGCCGGACATGGACGTGCTGATCGACTATGGCGACGCGGTGGCCAACTTCTCCCAGCATCGCGGTTTCAGCCACTCGCTGTTGATACTGGTGCCGTTGGCGGTGGTGCTGGCGGCGCTGCTCAGCCGTTGGCGGCGCAGCGTGTCGTTCCGCCGCTGGCTGACCTTCACCGGCGCTATCCTGATCACCCACCCGCTGCTGGACGCCTTCACCACCTACGGCACGCAGCTGCTCTGGCCGCTGGGGCCGCCGGTGGCCTGGCACAGCATTTTTATCATCGACCCGCTCTATACGCTGCCGTTACTGGTGGCGGTAGTGATCGCGCTGATCCGGCCGCCGGCGATCCGCGCGCTGACGGTGGGGCTGGTGTTGTCGAGTCTGTACCTGGCCTGGAGTCTGGTGGCGCAGCAATGGGTGGATCACCGGGTCGAGCAGGCACTGGCCGGTACCGGCTATCAGACCGCGCCGCGTATGGTGCAGCCGATGCCGTTCTCCACGTTGCTGTGGCGGGCCACCGTGCTGCACCGCGAAGAACGTCTGGAGATTGTCACCGGCCTGCTCGACGGCGACGGGCCGCTGCATATCGAGCGCTTTCCCCGGGACGCCAATCTGGTCGCCTTGGCGAAACAACTGGACGACGGCCGCCGCCTGGAATGGTTCACCGGTGGCTTTCTGGACTATCGGTCGGCGGACGGGCGGCTGGTGGCCACCGACATCCGACTCGGCGTGCCTGGCGCGCACCCCTTCCAGTTCGTGCTCGCGCGATCCGACGGCGCGCCCGACCCCCCGCGCTGGCAACCGGTGCGCAGCACCCGCCTGGCCCGGCCGATGGTCAACCAAGATGTCTGGCCGGCGCTGTTCCGCCGCACTTTCGCATTGGCACCGGTGCTGTGCCTGCACAGTCTCAAGCTCAGCGCGTCGAGCGAAGGCTGTTTGACGCCGCCCGCTGTCACGCCTCCTTGATGCCCAGGTAACGGAACCAGAGATTGCGGCCCGCGCTGATAAAGCGGGGCATTAAGGCGGCCACTTCGCGGCGGGGCGAAGGGCCAGTCCAGTCTTCGGGGAGCAGCGGGTCGGTATTCAATATCCGCGCGGCCGCCCGGCCCACCCTCAGAAAGTGCGCGCAACGCTGCTCTTCACCTTCGTCGCCCGGGCGGGCGATCAGGCTCTGCATTTCAGCGAGCACCTCCTGGAGCAGTCGGTGGCGCTGTCGCGAGGCCCACAAATCCGGCTTGAGCTGCAGAGATAGCTCTCCGGCGTTCAGCATCACGCTGTTGGTGTCCATACCCAGATCAACCAACTGCTCCCAGAGCGTTTCGAAGTGTGTGGCGAGATTGGCCGGACGCACGAAGACATCACGTTCCGCCTCACTAAAACCGCGCTGCCACAGGGCACGTTCGTGTTGACGCCAACGACTCCGATTCGAGCGTGATACCCGGTGCGTAACGATCACCCACCAGCGTCCGGTCCACGGTGCCAGCAAGGCGTCCAGGTTTTGCCAGCGCGCCTGCTCCCGGGCCCAGGGCACCGCCTCCACCAGTTTCCAATGTCCCCTTTGCGGGCTTTCGATCAGATTTCGAGCGGCCAGGCGGCTGGTCGCCACTCGGATAGCACCGCGCTTGAACCCCATGATCTCGCCGCCGGTGGCCAAGGCAGGGGCCGGCATGGCGGTGCCTCGGGCGACCGCGAGCAGGTCCAGAACCAGGGTTCTGGGGGTGAGTTCCGCCAGCGTCGCCAAAGAAGGAGTTGACTCGCGATCTTTAAAAGTTACATCATTCTGCAACAGATACACCTATACGTAACAAATGGTCGAGCACCCCAGTGAGGTCCAGTATGTCTTTTAACAGTATCGCCTACTCCGTCGACGGGCGCG
>JBFJUC010000179.1:0-5519 GCA_041624875.1 Alcanivorax sp. | reverse complement strand
CAGGGGCTGGTCCACGTGCAGGGTTTGCGGTTGTACCAGGCCTACGGAGTCCTGGGGAATCGTTTCGGGCATTTCGGGCAACCATCCAAAGGTGGGGCAAAGTCTATCGACCGCCCCCTGGCCGTGCAACGCGAGCGAGCGTCCAGCTTTTGCAGTTTTTTATCGGCGTCGGGCAGGCGCGCCGGCGCACACTGTTTAGCATGGGTCCGGCTCGCTTCAAACGCGGAGCAGTCAAAGGAGAGCATCATGAGTAAGCAATTGGATGGCAAACGGGTGGCGATCCTCGCCACCGACGGTTTCGAGGAATCCGAACTGGCGGTACCACAGTCCACCCTGCGCGGCTACGGCGTCGAAGTGCACGTGGTCGCGCCCAGCAAGGACGGCATTCGAGCCTGGGCGGAAACCGACTGGGGCGATACCTATGAGGTGGATAAGGCGCTGGATCAGGCCCAGGCCGAGGATTACCACGCGCTGGTGCTGCCCGGTGGGCTGTTCAACCCGGACGAGCTGCGTCTCAATGAGCAGGCGCTGGATTTCGTGCGCGCCTTTTTCAAGGCCGGCAAACCGGTGGCGGCGATCTGCCACGCGCCCTGGATTCTGATTAATGCCGGCGTGGTCGAGGGCCGCACCCTGACCTCCGTGCCCTCGGTGGCCCAGGACTTGCGCAACGCCGGCGCTACTTGGGAAGACCAGGAGGCGGTGGTCGACAACGGTCTGGTCACCAGCCGCACCCCCAAGGACCTGGACGCGTTCTGCAAACGGCTGATGGAAGAACTGGCGGAAGGCCGCCACCAGAAGCAGCACGCCTGACCGTCGGGGCCGCCCTCCGGCGGCCCGATCTCTTTCTCCGGCCTACAAGAGCGGGCTGAACGCGCTTTCGTCGCCCTGGCGTTCCGCGTTCAGGCTGTCATCCAGAAGCCGATGCACTTTCTTGCGCTGCTCTTCGCGGTCCACATCGACGATGATCAAATAGTGCCCCTTGCGGATATCGTCCAGATACGGCTTAAGGTGGTAATTGGCGTGGGAAATCCCGCGGATACCGCCGGCCCAGGCCCCGTGTGAGCCGAAGAACAATACGCTCACCATCACGCCCCAGAAACCGATTTCCAGCCCCCAGGGGTCGATACCGCTCAGCGCCCAGCCCACCAGCAGGCCGATCACCGCGCCCACCAAGGCGCCGTAAAAGCCGGTGGTCATGATGTTGGTGTCTTCCCATGGCGTGGTCGCATGGATACCCTCGCGGCTCAGCTCGCCGTTGTCACGGGCCATGACGTGCACCCGGTTGGTGCCGAGCTCCGACTGTTCGACGTTTTTCAGGGCTGTTTTCACCTGATCCATGCTGTTTACGAGGTAATACACTCTGAACATGGTGATGCGCTCCTTATCGCCGGATCACTTATCCATTAGGAATCACATGGTGTCCGGGGGAGCGTAAACAAGGGGTAGAGAAAAGGGGAAGGGAGACGATGAGTCGTCGTGAACCACTGGACCGGCTGTACGCGCTGGTCGCCAACGAAGAAGACGCGCGCACCTGCCGGGATATCAGCGAGGAGGCCTGCCGGGAGGTGCCCGGCAACTTCTTCAAGATCATCCTCGCCAATGTGCTCACCAAGGTCGGTGACCTGCTGATCAACCCCAAGACCGTGCTCGCCTGGCTGATCGGCGCCGTGGGGGCGCCCGGGGCGCTGGCCGGCCTGTTGGTACCGATCCGCGAGTCCGGCTCGCTGATTCCGCAGTTGGCGATCGGGGCGTGGATGCGCCGCCACCCGGTGCGTAAGGGCTTTTGGGTGTTCGGTTCGGTGCTGCAGGGTGCCTGCGTTCTGGCTATGGCGGCGGCGGTCTGGTGGCTGCAGGGCCTGGCCGCCGGGCTGGCCATTGTCGGCCTGCTGGTGGTGTTCAGCCTGGGGCGTGGCTTTTGCTCGGTGGCCATGAAGGACGTGCAGGGCAAGTGCATCCCCAAGGCCCGCCGGGGCCGGCTCACCGGGCTGGCGTCGTCCCTGTCCGGGGTGGCGACGCTGGCGGTGGGGCTGTCCCTGTTCGGCGGCAGCAGCGAGCCGGGCATGCTGTTCTACACGGTGTTGCTGCTTGTCGCCGGTCTGGCCTGGTGGCTGGCGGCGACGGTGTTCGCCAAGGTGGACGAGTTCCACGGTGAAACCGCCGGTGGCGGGCACGCCCTGCGTCAGGCGTTTGAGAGCCTGGGGCTGCTGGTCAGCGACGCCCCCTTCCGCGACTTCGTGATCGCCCGGGCGCTGCTCATGGCGTCCGCCCTGGGCTCGCCCTTTCTGGTGGTGCTGGCCCAGGAGCGGGCGGATGGCGCCGCCCTGCTGGGCGGTTTTCTGGTGGCCTCGAGCCTGGCCAGCACGGTGAGCGCCAGTGTCTGGGGGTATATGGCCGACGCCTCCAGCCGCCAGGTGATGATCCGCGGCGGCGGTCTGGCGGCGCTGGTGTGTCTGGGCGTGGCGGCGGTGGCCCTGATCGGCCCGGCTTGGGGCGGACTGGTCTGGTTCTACCCGGTGGCCTTTTTCGTGCTCAGCATCGCCCATTCCGGCGTCCGTATTGGTCGCAAAACCTATCTGGTGGATATGGCCGGCGGCACCAAGCGCACCGACTACACCGCCGTCAGCAACACCGTCATCGGCGTGCTGTTGCTGGTGCTGGGCGGCATCAGCGCGGCGGTGTCCCTGCTGGGTGCCCAGTGGGCGCTGTTGTTGTTGGGCGCCATGGGCGTGCTGGGCACGTTGTGGTCCTGGAAGCTGAAAGAAGTGGAGTAACCGCGCCCGGCGTGTTCAGAACAGGGGCCAGAAATGCACCGTGGCGGCTCCGGCGGCGATCACCCCGGCCAGGCTGAACAGCGCCAGCGCACCGTCGTGGGCGGCCAGGGCCAGGGCATAAAAGGCGATAATCAGCGCCGGCACCGCCGCCGCGAACGGCACCAGCTCCAGCGGCACCATGGCCGCCGCCAACAGCAAACACAGGGCCGCGCCGATACGGTTGAATGGCCACACCGTGAGCGCCCGCAGCCGGGGCTTGAGCAGGCGGTCGATGCGCTCCGTCCAGGGGCGTACCCGGGCCACCGCCGCGCGGAATTTCTTCCGCTCGAAGGACACCTGACGCAGCCGACCGGGCACCCAGGGTGCACGTTTGCCGAACGCCAGTTGGCCGGCCACCAGCATGATCAACAGGGCGCTCAGCGTGGGCACTCCGGGGATGGCGCCGGTGGGCAACAGCACCATCAGCGTCGGCGCCAGCAGCAGGGGGCCGAAGCCGCGCCCCTGCATGGTCTCCACCACGGACACCAGCGACAGTTCGCCGCCGTCCGGCTCATCCGCCAGTTTGACGAGAATTTCGGTCAGCCCCAGGGCCGGTTCGTTGGCGGGCACGGGTTCTCCTGTCCTTGTGGGAAATCGTCAGGTTCCAAAGTCCCGCTTAGCCTGTCGCAAAGCGAACGGGTCCGGCTATCAAACCGGCGTGAAGATTTACCTTTTATAACGATTATGGGTAAAGTCGGTAGGCCTTATTCAATAATAACGGGATACATGGAGACTCCCTTTGAAAAAAATGAAACGACAACTTCTTTTGCTTGCCAGCACCGCACCTCTGATGCTCACCTCCATCGCGGCTGAGGCCGCGGCCGCCGACGGCAGCGGGGGCGTGTTTGGCCTGGGCGCCTCCCGGGACCAGAGCAACATCGGCGAATTCATTGAAAAGGAAGGCGGGCCGCCGATGGAATCCGCCGACTCAGCCTGGGGCGCGAACCTGTACGTTGGGTATGCCTTCAATCGCTATGTGACGCTGCGTTTCGGTCAGCGTTTTCTGGGCGGCGGCGAGGCGGATTCCAGCAGCGGTGCCACCACAGTGAAAATCGACGCTGATGGTATTTACCTGGCGGCCGACTTGATGTGGCCGGTGACCGACCGCTTCGCCATTGGTGGCACTTTCGGTAATCAGGGCATCGACGCGGACATCGAGGTGGAGCAATCCGGCTTCTTCGGCAGTGCCTCGCGCACCGTCAGCGAGGACGCCCGTGATTTCTATTATGGGGTGCGCGCCCGCTGGACGTTGGGAGAAACCGCCTCCTTTATTGCCTCGTACAACCTTTATAGTTTCGAGGTGGACGACGCCAGCGAGGACATTGAATTCGACAGCCTCGGTCTCGGTTTCGAGTGGCGCTTCTAAGCGCCCTCCTCCCGGGTCTTCTCGAACAGTAAGTCCCAAACGCCGTGGCCCAGACCGGCGCCACGGCGCTCGAATTTGGTTTCCGGGCGCCAGCCCGGCCGTTCCGCGAAAGACCCCGTGCCCGCCGTATTCACGAAGCCCTCCGAGTCGTTCATCACCGCCATCATGTGCTCGGCGTAATCCTGCCAGTCGGTGGCCATATGCAGCACGCCGCCGGGGCGCAGCTTGGCGTTCACCAGCGCCACCCAGTCGGGCTGCACGATGCGCCGTTTGTGGTGCTTTTTTTTGTGCCAGGGGTCGGGGAAATAAAGCTGCAGGCGGTCCAGGGAGCCGTCGGGCACACACAGCTTAAGAATATCCACGGCATCGTCGCAGTAGGTGCGCAGATTACTCAGCCCACGTTCCTGGATCTCCAACAGCAGGGCGCCGACGCCGGGGCGGTGCACCTCGATGCCGATAAAGTCGTTATCCGGCGCCGCTTCGGCCATGCCGGCCAGCGACTGCCCCATGCCATAGCCGATTTCCAGCACCCGCGGCGCGTCGCGACCGAATTCCGCCCGTGCATCCAGCACGCCTTGGCCGCGTTCCAGACCGTAGCGGGGCCACAGTGTGTCCAGAGCCTTGCGCTGGCCATGGGTGAGCCGGCCTTCGCGCAGCACGAAGCTGCGCACCCGGCGCATCACCTTGCCGGTTTCCGGGTCTTTGTCGTGGTGTAGAAAATCCAGCATCTCAGCGCACCAGCCCTTCGCCGGGCGACGAGGGGTTGGCATAGGCCCGCTTGGGCATGCGCCCGGCGAGGAAGCCTTCGCGGCCCGCTTCAATGGCTTTTTTCATGGCGCTGGCCATTAGCACCGGCTTGTTGGCGTGCGCCACGGCCGAGTTCAGCAGCACGCCGTCGCAGCCCAGCTCCATGGCCAGGGTGGCGTCGCTGGGGGTGCCCACGCCGGCGTCAACGATGATCGGCACCTTGGCCTGCTCCATGATCAGCAGCAGGCTGTGCGGGTTGAGAAGGCCCAGCCCGGAGCCGATCAGCGAGCCCAGCGGCATCACCGCCACGCAGCCCATGTCTTCCAATTCCTTGGCGACGATCGGGTCGTCGTTGGTGTAGACCATCACCTGGAAGCCGTCGTCCACCAGGGTGCGGGCGGCTTTCACGGTATCGGCGATGTTCGGGTAGAGGGTCTTCGGGTCGCCGAGCACTTCAAGCTTCACCAGGCTGTGGCCGTCGAGCAGCTCGCGGGCCAGCTTGCAGGTGCGCACCGCGTCCTCGGCGTTAAAGCAGCCGGCGGTGTTGGGCAGGATGGTGTAGCGCTCCGGGCTGACGAAATCCAGTAGGTTGGGCT
>JBFJUC010000178.1:0-5533 GCA_041624875.1 Alcanivorax sp. | reverse complement strand
GTTGCCGGGGCGGCCGTCGCGGCGCCACTGCTGGATAGCGAACTTGCTCACCGCCCAGACACCGTTGAGGTTGGTGTCCACCACCGCGCTCCAGTCGTCTTCCTCTATGGTATCGGTGGCCCCTTCCCGGCTGATGCCGGCGTTGTTGATCACCACATCCAGGGCCGGCATGCGCTCGAAAGCGGCCTCGACACTGGCGTGATCGGCCACATCCATGGGCACCACCACGGCATCGCGCCCCAGGGCGCGGACCGCATCGGCGGTCTCTTCCAGTTTTTCCACGCGCCGCGCGGCAAGCACCAGATCGGCGCCCTGTTCCGCCAGCACCCGCGCGAAGTGGGCGCCGAAACCGCTGGACGCCCCCGTGATCAGAATACGTTTACCGCTGACGTTGAATCGGTTTTCGCTCATGGGGGTTCTCTTTATTAAATGTGAGGATAGACCCGGCAATGCAGAACCCTAACGCCGGGGCGGTCCGCGCTCAAGGCATCGTCGGGGCGTAGCGACAGCTGTTGGGTAAGAGGATGTGTCGGTTCAGCCGTTCTGGTAGAAGCTGGGTGGGTGGCCGGTCCAGCGGCGGAAGGCGCGGGTGAAATTGCTGGGGTCCGCGTAGCCGAGCAGATCGGCCACTTTCTGCACCGGCAGGTTGGCCTGCAGATAGCGCACCGCCCGCGCCATGCGCACCTCTTCGAGCAGGTGCCGGTAGCTGACCCCCACCGCCGCCAGGTAGCGCCGCAGGGTCCGGGAGGTCAGATGGAAGCTGGCGGCCAGTTGATCCAGGCTGGGCAGCATCCCTTCCGCCTGCATCAGCCGGGCGCGCACCCGGGACGCCCAGTCCAGGTCCGCCTCCAGGCGCTGCAACTCTTCCTCGCATTTATGGGCGGCCATACGCCGGGAGGCGGGATCGGAGAGCGGGAAGGCCACCTTCATAAGGCGCGCCGGGAACCGCAGCGCGGCCACTTCACAGCCGAACACCACCGGCATGCCGAGCACCTCGGCGTAGCGCTCCGCGTGGGGCGGCGGCGCATAGGGCAATTCCAGCGTGGCGTCCTGGAGGCGGTCATTGAGCAAATAGCGCAATCCGCCCACCAGCGCGGCGGTGACCACCTCCAGATAGGGCTCGCGGATATCCCCCAGGTCATAGGGCTCCGCCAGGCAAAAACGGACCCAGCGGCCCTCCAGGCTCAGGCGCGGCAGGCACAGGCGGGTGCGGGTGCGGAAATAGCGCTCCAGTAGCTCCAGCGCCTCGCCCAGGTCGGCGCTGCTGATCGCCGCGTAGCCCAGCAGCCCGTGGGCGGTGACGGTGAGCTGGCGGCCTAGCGCCAGGCCAATGGCCGGGTCGCCGCTGAGATCCCGGGCGCCGGCCATGACGCCGCGGAACTGCTCAAATCGCAGCGCCGGCTCGGCGCTGTACACCTCCGCCTGGGTCAGGCCCACATGCGCCAGCAACCGGTTCGTATCGAGACCGAACTCATGGACCAGCTCCACCAGATTACGGACATAGTTGACCGGAATCGGGGTGCGGTCGCCGGCAAGGCTGGGAAAATCCGTGGTTGGGAGGCTCATGACAAGGAGAATACACCTGTTCGCGGCTTTGTCCGAAAATGACAGGCCGCTGTCCGGCGCGGCTCTTCGCCGCCGGCCAGACGCCAGCAAGAATGGCACGGCTATTAAACCCACCGACTGCCATTCCCTTCCGGAGGACCCCATGAGCGACACCCGAGGCTACCAGCGCACTTTCGGCGCCGATGACGCCCGAGCGATCCGCGATGCGATGAAACAGGACCTGGGGCCGGCGGCGTTCCGGGCCCGGCCGTGGCGCGCGATCTGGTTTCTGCCCATGAGCCTGGTGATTGTCGGCGGCATCGCCGCGATCCTGACGCTGAGCCTCCCCTGGTGGGGCAATCTGCTGATCGCCGTGCTGGTGGGCCACACCCTGGGCTGCCAGGCGCTGCTCGCCCATGAAGTCCTGCACGGCGCCCTGGGCATGGGCCGGCGCCTGCAGACCCTGTTCGGCTGGATCGGCTTCGGGCCAATGATGATCCCGCCGGAGTTCTGGCGCCGCTGGCACAACGTGGCGCACCACGCACACACCAACCTGGGCGACCGGGACCCGGATTCGTTCGGCACCGCCCACCGCTACGACAAGCACCCCAAGCTGGCCAACTTCACCAAACTGGCGCCGGGCTCGGGCACCTGGTACAGCTACTTTTTCCTGTTCTATTCCTTCATGTTCCACGCCCAGCTGGTGCTCTGGATGCAGACCCGCCGCCGCCAGGAATTCAAAGGGTTCGAGCGCAAAAAGGCGATTCGCCAGGCGTTGCTTTGCGGCGGCGCCTGGTTGGTTCTGGCGGCGCTGTCCGGGCCGCTGGCGCTGTTCACGGTGTTGATCCCGTTGATGATCGCCAACGCCCTGGGCCAGGGTTACATTCTCACCAACCACATGCTGCGCCCGCAAATGGACAACAACCACCCGGTGGACAACTCCATGAGCGTGCGCCAGCTACGCTGGCTGGACCCGCTGCACTTCCACTTCAGCCATCATGTGGAGCACCACCTGTTCCCGAAGATGGGCTCCGATCAGGCCCCCAAGGCCCGCGCCTGGCTGCAACGGGAAATGCCCGACCGCTACGTCTGCCCCAGCCACGCCCGGGCGCTGGCCGCCCTGTACCGCACGCCCCGTGTCTACCAGGACGCGCACACGCTGGTGGACCCGCTGGACCGGTCGCGTACCGTGGATGTGATGGCGCTGCAGGGCGAGCTGCGCTAGCCGATTTCCGCGTCGGTGAGGGGGCGCCAGGCGCCGGCGGGCAGGCCCGGGTCCAGCTCGATGTCGCCCACCGCTTCGCGGTGCAGGGCGATCACCCGGTTGCCCACCGCCGCCAGCATCCGTTTAACCTGGTGGTAGCGGCCTTCGCGGATGGTCAGGAGCAGTTCCGTGTCGCTCATCGCCCGCGCCTCGGCGGGCCGGGTGGGCGCGGGGTCGTCGTGCAGCACCACCCCTTCGCGCAGCCGGATCAGCTGCGTTTCGTCCAGCGGCTCGGCGGTGGTGACCCGGTAGCGTTTGGCGCAATGGTGACGGGGCGACATCAGACGGTGGGCCCACTGGCCGTCGGTGGTCAGCAGCAACAGCCCGGTGGTGTCCCGGTCGAGGCGGCCGACGATGCGCAGATCACGGCGCTGATCGGCGGGGATCAGGTCCATCACCGTGGGCAGGGCGTCTTCCAGGGCGCACACCCGACCGGCCGGCTTGTGCAGCATCAGGTAACGCTGCCCGGGCAGCGTCAACGCCTGTCCGTCGAGCCGCACGCACTCGCCGGGCGCCACGCTGCTGTTGGCCTTAAGGCCCGCGCGGAGCACGCCGTCTTCCCCGGTTACCGTCACCGCCCCATCGCGGATCAGGGCCTTGGCCTGCTTGCGGCTGAGGCCGGCGGCGTGGGCAACGAAGAAATCCAGCCGCGCCGGCCCGGTGGGCGAATCAACCAAGCAGCAGCTCTCCTTCGATGGGAATGAATTCGTCGGCGGCGCGCATCAGGGCCGCCGCGGTGAGCGGTGCCACGCCGTAGACTTCCACCTGGCAGCCGTGCCGGGCACGGATGTGGTCGGCAAGGATGGCGAAATCGCCGTCGCCGGAAGCCAGCACCACCCGATCCACGGTCGGCGCCACCTCCATGATATCGATGGTAATGCCCACGTCCCAGTCGCCCTTGGCGGAGCCGTCGGCGCGCTGCAGAAAGGGCTTGAGCTTCACGTTGAAGCCGATGGCGCGCAGGATGTTCTGGAACTGACGCTGCTTTTCGTCACCGCGCTCCACCGCGTAGGCGTGGGCGGCCACCACCTGGCGCCCACCGGTGGCGCGGGCCCAGAGCGCGTTGTAATCCACGTTGCGCTGGTGAGCCTGACGGGCGGTGTAATAGAGATTCTGCACGTCGGCGAAAACGGCCACGGTGGAGGTCATGGTCTGCGGAGCTCCTAAGGGTCGGGCTCGGCGGGGCCCGGCAGACGAATTTCGTCGGCGCCGAGGGCGCGATACTGCCCGGGGGCGAGCGACGGGTCCAGCCGTATCGGGCCGATCCGCTCGCGGTGCAGGGCCACCACGCGGTTATCGAAGTGCCCGAACAGACGCTTGATCTGGTGATACAGCCCCTCATACAGCGTTACCCGTGCTTCCCGCTCCGCCAGGATCTCCAGGCCGGCCGGGCGGGTCACCCGGCCCTCGTAGCGGAAATAGAGCCCGCGCTCAAACACAGCGACGTACTCCGGCGTGATCGGGTCCTCGGTGCGCACCCAATAGACCTTCGGCAACTTGTGGCGGGGGTCGGTAAGGCGCCGGGACCAGCGCCCGTCGTTGGTAAGCAGCATCAAGCCGGAGCTGTTGAAATCAAGACGTCCGGCCAGATGCAGCCCCGCCGCATCGGCGGGGTCCAGTGAGTCCAGCACGGTGCGGTGGCGGGAATCGCGGGTGGCGCTGACGCAGCCAGGGGGTTTGTGCAGCATCCAGTAGGCTGGCCGGCGCACCGCCAGGGGCTCGCCATCCAGCGCCACCGGCGTGAACGGGCCCACGTCATGGCGACCGTCGCGCATCACCGCGCCGTCCACGGTGACGCGGCCGGTGGCCAGCAACCGCCGCACGGCGCGCCGACCCAGCGTTTTCCGCTGGCCGAGAAAACGGTCCAGTCTCATAGTGCACTTCCTGCAATCACGGCTCCTAAAGGGCACGCTCCGGCTGCTATGATACGCGCTTCGCCCACCAGCCCCGCCGGAGCGCCGATGTCGTCTCTCAACCCCCGCCAACAGGAAGCGGTGTTCTACACCGACGGCCCCCTGCTGGTGCTCGCGGGGGCGGGGTCGGGCAAGACCAGCGTGATCACCCGCAAGATCGCCTGGCTGATCGCCGAGAAAGGCGTGCCCTCGGGCCGCATCGCCGCGGTGACCTTCACCAATAAGGCGGCGCGGGAAATGAAGGAACGCGTGCAGAGCCTCACCGCGCGCGGCACCACCCGGGGACTGATCGTCTCCACCTTCCACAACCTGGGCCTGCGCATTCTCAAACAGGAACTGGCGGCCAGCGGCCTGCGGCGCGGCTTTTCCATTCTCGATCAGACCGACAGCAAGGAGATTCTCAAGGAAATCCTGCGCCAGGGCGAATCGGAGAAAGATCTGGCGGCGGTGGACGCGGTGCAGAAGCGCATCTCTGACTGGAAGAACGAGCTGATTCTGCCCGAGGAAGCGGTCAGCCACGCCGACAGCGACGACGCGCTGCGCGCCGCCATCGCCTATCAGGGTTACAACCGCATGCTGCGCGCCTGCAACGCGGTGGATTTTGACGATCTGATCCTGATGCCGGCGCAGCTGTTCCGCGAGCAGCCGCGCATTCTGGAGAAATGGCGCCACCGCATTCAGTACCTGCTGGTGGACGAGTACCAGGACACCAACGGCGCCCAGTACGAACTGGTGCGCATGCTCACCCACCCGGAGGGGCGCTTCACGGTGGTGGGCGACGACGACCAGTCGATCTACGCCTGGCGCGGTG
>JBFJUC010000177.1:0-5606 GCA_041624875.1 Alcanivorax sp. | reverse complement strand
GCCCACGCCCAGGGTGCGCTCTTCTTCTTCGTCACCGGTGGTGCCGTCTTCGTAGGTGAGTTCGTTGAAGTAAGCGTACACCTTGCTGTTCTTGGCCAGCTTGTAGTCCGCGCCGAAGGCGTACTGGGTGCCTTCGTTGTCAGTCTGATCGCCGTCGACCATGCCGTACTGAGCTTTCAGTTTGACGCGATCAATCTTGAAGGCGCCGCTGACCACGTAGCTGTTTTCTTCACCGTCGCCTTCGGATTCTTCGGCGATCTGGTAGAGGGCGCCCACTTCGAACACGTCCATGTTCAGGCCGGCGGCCACACGGGTGATGTCGAGTACGGAAACCGGCAGGCCGGTGGCGTCGACGATCAGGTCGTCCTGAATGTCGGTGTCACGGGAGACCGCGGCGTAGAAGGCATCCTGCTCCATGGTCAAAGAGATGGAGGTGCTGTCCGCCAGGCCGTTCTCGTTTTCACCGTCGTTATCGAAGTCGTCGTTGTCTTCGTTGGGAATGAAAGCCACGTTCAAAGTGACCAGGTCCGCCAGTTTCGGGGTGCTGTACTGAATGATATTGGAGACGCGGTTTTCGCCGGCGGCGATGTTCTTGATATCGCCGTCCAGGTCGTTGAACTGGTCAACGTCCATCTGCGCTTTCTTGGTGGGGGTGTCGAATTTACCCGCGATCAGGGTACCGAAGCCACCTTTGAAACCACCGAAGATGTTGCGCTGGGAGAAGGTCTGGCCGCTCTTGTCGCCGTCGTCCACGCTGATTTCGAATTCGGCCTGGTAGACCGCTTTCAGACCCGCCACGTCCAGGTCGAAGTCACCTTTCACACCCAGGCGGGACGCGTTGCTTTGCAGCTCCCATTCGTCATCGTTGTTGGGAGCGCCGGGCGCCGGATCATAGTTCATGTTTTCCAGGGAAACATTCACTTTGCCGTAGACTTTCGGGCCGTCGGCCAGGGCTGCGCCCGGCATCATCATCGGCGAAGCAAGGGCCGCCCCCACAGCGATCGCAAGCAAGTTCTTTTTCATCGGAGCATCTCCTATCAATCAGGCAATTTTGAGAAGCAGATAGATGCTCCGGCCATGCCGCTTGGTCCGCCGGAACATCTTGAGTGCTTGGGGGCGGAGTATGGGGAGCAGCGATGACGGAAAAGTTTCTGTAATGTGAACTTTTTATTGCACGCGGAACTTTCGACAATTTTACTGAGATAGAACGACCGGCTGAGTGCGGTCTTGAGCGGATCGGGTGACCCCGCGGCGGGAAATCAGGTGCGTGTGACGCGGCGAGAGAAGTCGGTGTCGGGTTACAGCCTTTGGCCTAACCCGACCTACGAGTGTTGTTTCGCACGGCGCCAGAAGAGATCGAGCTGGTCGTCGTCGAAATCGGAAAGCGGTGCGTCGGCCAGTTGTTCAACGCGCCGGAAACGGCCCTCGAATTTATTCGAGGCACGCCGCAGGGCCAGATCCGGGTCCAGTTTCAGGTGCCGGGCGAGATTCACCAGGGTGAACAACACGTCGCCGAATTCGTCTTCGATGGCGTCCCGGTCAGCGGACGCCAGCGCCGCGTCCAGTTCCTGAAGCTCGCTGTCCACATGGGCGCGCACCGGCGCCGTGGCGCGCCAGTCGAAGCCCACCTTGGAGGCTTTCTTCTGTAGCTTGTGGGCGCGCTGCAGGGCGGGCAGCCCCTCCGGCACACCGTCCAGGGCACTGTCGTGCTCACGGCCCTTGCGGGCGCGTTCCTCGGCTTTAATCGCCTCCCAGTTTACTTTCACCGCCTGCTCGTCCTCGACGATCCGGTCCCCGAACACGTGCGGATGGCGGCGCACCATTTTGTCGTTGAGCACCGCCACCACTTCGCTGAAATCAAACAGCCCCTGTTCGCGGGCCATCTGCGAATGGAACACCACCTGCAGCAGCAGATCGCCGAGCTCTTCCTTGAGCTCAGGGTAATCCCGCCGCGCCACCGCTTCCGCCACTTCGAAGGCCTCTTCCACGGTGTAAGGCACGATGCTGTCGAAGTCCTGTTTCAGGTCCCAGGGACAGCCGCTGTCCGGGTCGCGCAGCCGGGCCATGATCGACAGCAGCTCGGATACGGCAGCTTCGGCGGAGGGCGGCTTAACGGTCATGGGCAGGCTCCATTATTTTTTATAGCGCCGGATTTCGAGGACGCCCTTGAGCTGGTCCATTTTCGCCAGCACCTTGCCGAGGCCACCCAGGGAGGCGATTTCCAGGGTCAGCAACATGGTGGCGGTGTTGTCCTCAGTGTGCGACTCGGTATGCACGGCGGTGACGTTGACCTTCTCGTTGGCGAGCACGGCGATTACGTCGCGCAGCAGACCCTGGCGGTCCCAGGCGCGCAGGAAGATGTCCACCGGGTAGAAAATGCGATCCGCTTCCCCCCAGCTCACTTCGATAACCCGGTTGGGCTCTTCGCCCTGCATCGCCAGAAGATTATGACAGTCAGCGCGGTGCACGGTGACGCCCCGGCCCTGGGTGATGAAGCCCATCACCTGATCGCCGGGCACCGGGCGGCAGCAGGCGGCCATGTGGGTGAGCAGGTTGCCCACGCCCTGGATGGTCACATCGCCGCTTTCCGAGGCCTTGGAGCGCGCCGGCACGAACGCCAGCTCCTGCTGCGGGTCGTCGCCGAGCAGGGACTGGGCCTGATTAACCACATGGCCGGGGCGCAGGTCACCGGCGCCCAGGGCGGCGAGCACGTCGTCACCGGTCTTCAGGTTCATTTGCGGCGCCAGGGCGTCCAAATCGATGCGGTCCAGGGCCAGACGTGAGGTTTCCCGCTCCAGAATGGCACGGCCCTGGGCGATGTGCACGTCCCGGTCCTGGCGCTTGAACCACTGCTGAATGCGCGCCCGCGCCGAGGAGGTGGCCACATAGCCCAGCGACGGTGTCATCCAGTCGCGGCTCGGGCCGCCTTCCTTGGCGGTGAGAATTTCCACCTGCTCGCCGGTGTTCAGGTTGTAGTTGAGCGGCACGATGTGGCCGTTAACCTTGGCGCCCCGACAGCGGTGCCCCACTTCGGTATGGATGTGGTAGGCGAAATCCACCGGCGTGGCGCCGGCTTCCAGATCCACCACATGACCGTCGGGGGTGAACACATAAACCCGGTCGCTGACCAGGCCGTGCTTGAGCTCGTCAATCATGGTGTCGGCGTTGTCGCCCAGCTCGTCGTGCCACTCCAGCACCTGGCGCAGCCAGGCGATCCGCTGCTCGTAGGAGCGGCTCTTGCGGCCGGCCTTGCTGCCTTCCTTGTAGCGCCAGTGGGCGCACACGCCGAGTTCCGCCTCTTCGTGCATATCGAAGGTGCGGATCTGCACCTCCAGCATCTTGCGCTCGGGGCCGACCACGGCGGTGTGCAGGCTCTGGTAGCCGTTGTCCTTGGGGCTGGCGATGTAGTCGTCGAATTCCTTGGGCACGTGCTTCCACAGCGAGTGGACGATCCCCAGGGCGGCGTAGCAATCGCGCACTTCGCGCACCAGCACGCGCACCGCGCGCACGTCATAGACTTCGCCGAAGTCCAAGTGCTTTTTCTGCATCTTCCGCCAGATGCTGTAGATGTGCTTGGCGCGACCGTACACCTGAGTGCCCTTGATGCCGTTGCGATCAAGATGGCCGCGCAGGCTGTCGATCACCTCGTCGATGTAGCTTTCCCGGTCCAGGCGTTTCTCATCCAGCAGCTTGGCGATCTTTTTATAGGCGCCGGGCTGCAGGTAACGGAACGACAGGTCCTCCAACTCCCATTTCAATTGGCCCACGCCCAGCCGGTGGGCCAGCGGCGCGTAGATATCGAAAATCTCGCGGGCCACTTTCTGCTGGCGCTCGGGGTCGGATTCTTTCACCGCGCGGATGATCACGGTTCGCTCAGCCAGCTTGACCAGCGCCACGCGCACGTCGTCGACCATCGCCAGCAACATCTTGCGCACGTTATCGAGCTGGCCGTCCTGCTGGCCGAGCACCGCCTTGCGCGTGGGGTTGAGGCTGGTGCCGATGGCAGCCATGCGCAGCACACCCTCGATCAGACGCGCCACCGGCTCGCCGAAATCCTGGTTGACCTCCGCCAGGGGCAGCTGCCCCTCACGCACCGCCCGGTACAGCACCGCCGCGGGCAGCGCTTCCGCGTCGGCCCCCAGGTCGGCGAGCACATCGGCCATTTCCAGGCCGATGGTCAGGCAGCCCTTTCCATAGGGCCACAGGCGACCGGCGGCTTCGCCGGCACGCTCACAGCGCTCGGCCACCTGGCAGGCACGCTCCAGAAGCACCGGGTCGCGCACTGGCACCCGGGCGTTAAGTTGTTCCAGCCATGCGTTCCAGTCCCGCGCATCCACTTCGGCGGGCTGTTGCCGGCGTACGGTTACCATTGGCTATCCTCTAAAGACGGTCGCCCTTTAACGACGATCAAACAGGGCAATCGATTCCACGTGCGCGGTGTGCGGGAACATATCCATCACCCCGGCGCCACTAAGACGGTAACCCCTGGCCACCAGTTCCCCGGCATCGCGAGCCAGGGTGGCCGGGTTGCAGGAAACGTACACCAGTTTCTCCGCACCGAATTGGGGCATCATGCGCACCATTTCCAGGGCGCCGCTGCGCGGCGGGTCCAACAGCACCCGCTCATAGCGCTGCCGCGCCCAGGGCTGGCCCTTGGGCTCGCTGTCCAGATCCCAGGCGTGGAAGGCCAGATTCTCCAGGCCGTTGCGCCGGGCGTTCTCGTAGCCGCGCCGCACCATGGCGTCGCTGGCCTCCACGCCCACCACCCCGGCGGCGCGGCGCGCGGCGGGGATGGTGAAGTTGCCCAGGCCGCAGAACAGATCCAACACCTGGTGGTGCGCTTGCACCTCCAGCAAATCCAATGCCAAGGGCACCATGCGGCGGTTGATCTCCGCGTTGACCTGGGTGAAGTCCGACGGGTGGAAGGCCATTTCCACGTCCGCTTGCGGATGGCGGTAATAGAGCCGTTCCTCGCCCTCTTCCGGCCATACCCGGTGCACCGTGCTCTCGTTGCCCGGCTGCAGATAGCATTGCAGACCGTGCTCACGGCAGAACGCCACCAGCGCGTCCTGGTCGGCCTGGGACAGCGGGTCCAGATGGCGGAACACCAGCGCCACGGCGTCATCGCCCCGGGCCACCTCGATCTGTGGCAGGCGCCGCCGGCCATCGAGCCCGTTGATCAGCGCGCGCAGGTCGCGGAAGCGGTGCCCCACCTCGGGAATCAGCACCTCGCACTGCGCCAGGTCGGCGATCAGGCTGTTCCGTTTCTCGCGGAAGCCGACCAGGGTGTCTCCCTTGGCGTCCACGTATTTCACGCCCAGCCGCGCCTTGCCCCGGTAGCCGGTGACCGGCCCGGTGAGCGGCTCCAGCCAGCGCTCCGGGCGCAGGCCGCCAAAGTGCTCAAGCTGCTCGGCGAGCACCGCCTGCTTACGCTGAATCTGCACCGCCGGGTCCAGGTGCTGCAGGCTGCAGCCGCCGCAGATCAGGCTGTGCGCGCAGGGCGGCGTGACCCGGTCCGGGGACGGCTCGAGGATGTCCACCGCGCGGCCCTCATCGAACTTGCGGCGCATGAAGGTGTACTGGAAGAACACCTGCTCGCCGGGCAG
>JBFJUC010000176.1:0-5629 GCA_041624875.1 Alcanivorax sp. | reverse complement strand
TCGGCATGCGGCGGAAATCGGAACCCCAATACATCTGTACCACTGCTTCCAGGAACAACAAAATGCCGATCGCGGCGATCTTGTCGTGGATCGGCGGCGCGTGCCGCAGCGGGTGAAACACCAGGCGTTCGCAGAGTACCGACAGGCCGGCCACGAAGATGCCGGCGCCGAGCATGGCGATCCAGTAGTTAAGCCCCAGATCCACCATGATGTAGTAACTGATGTAGGCGCCCACCATGTAGAGGGCCCCGTGGGCAAAGTTGGGAACGTGCAAAATGCCGTACACCAGGGTCAGACCCAGGGCCACGAGGCCGTAGATGCTGCCCAGAGTGAGGCCATTAAGCGCTTGCTGAAGAAACGCGTCCAAGGCTGAGCCTCCTGTTTGTGTTATTAAAGAAACAACACCCCAGCGAGCGGCGAGGTCCCATCCGCGTCGATCGATGTGCGGGGCGTTGTTTCAAATTTTTTGGATTTCTTGGAATGGTCAGGCTTTTTGTTGCTGGTCAGCCCACTCCTCTTCCTGCATGGCGCGCCACATCACTTTGCCGGTGGGCGAGCGCGGCAGCTCATCGCGGAATTCAATAATCTGAGGCACCTTGTAGGCGGCCATCTGTTCCTTGCACCAGGCGATGATTTCATCCTCGCTGACCTTGCCCTTATGGTCGGCGACCAGCACCACACAGGCTTTCACGGTTTCGCCGCGGCGCTCGTGGGGGGCGGAGATGACACAGCTTTCCTGGATCGCGGGATGCCGGTACATAAGACTTTCGACCTCGGCGGGCCAAACTTTAAACCCGGACGCATTGATCATGCGTTTCACCCGGTCAACGATGAAGAAATAACCTTCCTCGTCGTAGTAGCCCATATCGCCGGTGCGGAAGAACCGTTCGCCGTCGATTTCGATGAACGCCTTCTGGGTTTCCAGCGGACGGTTCCAGTAGCCCTGGAAGATCTGCGGTCCGCGGGAGATGATCTCGCCCACGTCACCAACCCCCATTTCCTTGCCGCTGTCCACGTCGATCACCCGAGAATCCACATCAAACACCGGGATGCCGAGACACTGCTTTTTGGGCTTCTCGGAGGGGTTGATGTGGGTGGCGGCGATGGTCTCGGAAAGGCCGTAACCTTCGATGTAACGCAGGCCGGTGAGCTTGAACAACTTATCGGACACCGCCTCGGGCATGGCCGCCCCGCCACCGCCGATGTTCTGCAGGCTGGACAGGTCAAAGCTTTCCACGTCCGGATCGGAGAGCAGATCGATGGCCATGGTAACGATGTTGGTCCAGCTGGTGACCTTGTAACGTTCGATCAGCTTGGCGGCGGTGCGGCGATCCCAGCGGGTCATCAGCACGATGCATGAGCCCAGGAAGATGGGGCCGTTCATGGCGCCCTGCATGCCGGTGACGTGGAAATACGGCAGCGTCGACAGGGTCACGCCCTCGCGGCCGCCACCGGAGCGCCAGGCGGCGCCGTGCACGCAGGTGGCCATCACCGAGCGGTGAGTGTGCATGCACCCCTTGGGCGCGCCGGTCGTGCCGGAGCTGTAGGGGAACACGGCGAGATCGTCCGGGCCCACCAGCAACTCACCGGGCTGATGAGCGGCGCCGAGGGCGTCGCCCCAGGCAATGGCGCCGGCGGTGCTGAGCGGCTGGGCCGGCGCGGCCACTTCGGCGGGCAGATCCAGGTCGGTCTGCGGATGAATATAGTCGCTGTAGGCGGCGACGATCACGTGACGCAGACGCTCATGACCGATCAGCGGCTCAATGTGCGGGAACACTTCCTGGCTGCAGACACACACGGAAGCCTGGGTGTCCTGCAGGTAATGCTCGAGCTCGGCGCTGCGGTTCATCGGGTTGATCGGCACGACAATGGCGTTGGCGCGCAGAATGGCGTAGTAACCGATGATGAACTGCGGTGCGTTCTGCATGAACAGCATCACCCGGTCGCCTTTTTCCACGCCCAGATGCTGCAGCTCGCCGGCCAGGGCGTCGACTTGCTGCTTGAGTTCCCGGTACGTGATGGGCGCATCGTAGTAGATGATCGCGTTCTCGTCCGGGTAGCGCAGCGCGGAAATTTCGAGGTTGCTGTAAAGGCTGGTTTCCGGAAGCTTGAGCTGATGTGGCAGCCCCTCCGGCCAGACGGCAAAATGCCGATCAAACATGCCTGTGCTCTCCCTTGAATTGTTGTAAGGCCCGCGGATACGCGGACAGTACCGGCCCCTACCCGCGCCTTTGTTAACGCGGATACAAACCGATACCGAAGTTGACCAAGCGGTCAATCTGACATGGCGCCCCGGGGGCGTCAATACTATTTTGGAATATGGTTTCGCATTTGGCCGGTAGCAGCGAGCCCTCGATCTTACGCTAGCCGGGCAACGGCCGGTCCCCTTGCTGGAAGCATTCGTCGGCAAGCACGTCATCGCAGCGGGTGGGTTGCAGCGGCATCACCGAGATGCGCCCGTCGCGCAGGGCGACCACGTCGGATTGCGGGTGCTCGATGCTGGACGGGCGGCGCTCGAAGGACAGCCAGTGGTAGGCCAGCCCACGGCCGTCGGTGCCGTGCACTAGGCGCGGTCCGGCGATGCCACCGCCGATCTGCCGGGTGAAACGGCTGCCGCGCACGTCGGCCACCGGCAGGTCGGGGAAGTTGATGTTCCAGCAGGCGCGCTGGTAACCGTCCCGGTCGGCGCCGGCTTCCCACAGCTCGCGGATCAGACCGGCGGCATAGCGCGTGGTGGGCGCGTAGTTGATCGCCGCACGGTCGACGAACGCCTGGCTCAGGGCGATGCCCGGCAGGCCCAGGTGGGCGGCGGCAAGTACCGCGCCGACGGTGCCCGAATACATCACCGAATCACTCAGGTTGGCACCGCAGTTGACCCCGGACAGCACCAGATCCGGCGCTTCGTCCGCGAACCATTCGGCCATCGCGAACATGACGCAGTCGGCCGGGGTGCCGGACACCGCGAAGCGCCGCTCACCATGGCTGTAGACGCGCAGCGGCGTATGCAGGGAGATGCCCTGCCCCACCCCGCTCTGGTCGTGCTCCGGCGCCACCACCCAGACTTCCTCGGCGAGCTGCGCCGCGATCTCCTCGGCGATCTTCAAACCCGGCGCGTCGATGCCATCATCATTGGTCAACAAAATCCTGCCAAACGACCTCATAAAAACCCCGAAAAAAGTTAATAGTTAACAGTGAATAGTGAATAGCGGGGCGGCTGCGTCGCTGAAGCCGCACCCACGGAGCCGCCCAACTATTAACTGTTCACTGTTACCTGTTCACTGCTACTTGTGTGTTCTAGCGATTTGCCAGCCGCGCTCGGCGATCAGCCCGGCCCGCTTGCCCACTTCCAAGGCGTTGCGGTTGCTGGCGTTGCCTTGCAGGGCACGGGCGTAAACGCCTTGCAGAATAGCCGCGGAGCGGAACAACGCAAAGGCCAGGAACACCGGCCAGTCGTTGATGCCATCACGGTTGGCGCCTTCGCAGTAACGCTGCAGCAGGCTCTGCTCGTCGGGGATACCCCGGGCGCGCAGGTCCAGGCCGTCCAGGCCGCGCACGCCGTTGACGCCGTGGGGCATGTGGTACGGCAGGCAGCAATAGGCCAGGTCCGCGAGCGGGTGGCCAATGGTGGCCAGTTCCCAGTCGAGCACCGCCACCACCTTGGATTCGCGGTTGTCCACCAGCAGGTTGCCGAGACGGAAGTCACCATGGGCGATGGCGGCGCTGTCATCCTCGGGAATATTGTTCGCCAGCCACGCCATCAGGTTGTCCATGGCCGGCATTTCATCGGTCTTGGAGGCTTCATACTGAGCGCTCCAGCGCTTCACCTGGCGTTCCACATAGCCTTTGGGCTTGCCGAAATCGCCCAACCCGGCGGCCTGATAGTCGACGCTGTGCAGTTTGGCCAGGGTGTCGATCTTGTCGTTGTAGAGGCCGGCGCGCTGATCCTTGGGCAGGGCTTCCAGTTGCGGCTGGGTGAACACCCGGCCGGGCACGAAATCCATCACGTAAAAGCTGGTACCGATCACCGCGTCGTCTTCGCAGAGCACGTGCATGGCCGGCACCGGCACGTCGCTGTGCTCGCCGAGCGCCTTCATGACCCGGTATTCCCGGTCCACCTGGTGGGCGGAGGGCAGCACCTTGCCGGGCGGCTTCTTGCGCAGCACGTACTCGCGGTCGCCGCTTTGTAGCAGGTAGGTGGGGTTGGACTGCCCGCCCTGGAACTGGCGCACTTTGAGCGCGCCATCCAGCAGGTTGTGCTGCGCCAGGTACTCGGCGAGGCGCGCCTCATCCAAGCGATGCGCCTCGAGCACAGGGACGATTTCCGGTTGACCTTCCATAACTCTTCCCCTTTAGCAGATGGTTTCGCCGCCGTCGGCGACAATGGTCTGCCCGGTGACATAGGCGCTGGCCGGGCTGGCCAGAAACAGCGCCACGCCGGCAATGTCCACCGGCTCGCCGATGCGCCGCACCGGGGTGCGCTCTTCGGCGCGCTGGCGGCGCACCGGATCCTCGGTAAGCGCCTTGGCGAAATCGGTACGCACCAGACCCGGGGCGATGCTGTTAACGCGGATGTTGCGCGGCCCCCACTCCACCGCCAGGTTGCGCGCCAGGGCCGCCTCGGCGGCCTTGGACACCCCGTAGGTGCCAATGGTGGCGTTGCCGCGCAGGCCGGCGATGCTGGAAATAATAATCACATTGCCGCCGCCGTTCTTGTCCATCTCCGGCAGCACCCGGTTGCACAGCCAGAAGGTACCCTTGGCGTTGGTGTCCATGATCTTGTCCCAGGCCTCGTCGGTGAGCTCGGAGGTGGGGCCGTAGACCGGGTTGGTGGCGGCGTTGCAGACCAGAATATCGATGCGGCCAAAGGCGGCCAGGGTTTCGTCGACCAAGTTCATCAGGTCGTCTTTCTTGCCCACGTTGCAGGGCACCGCGATGGCCTCGCCGCCGGCGGCCTTGATCGCCTCGCAGACGTCGTGGCAGGGCTCCGGCTTGCGGCTGGAGATCACCACCCTGGCGCCGGCGGCCGCCATTTCCTCGGCGATGGCCTTGCCAATGCCCTTGGTGGAGCCGGTAATCAGGGCAACCTTGCCTTTCAGATCGAAAAGCTGACTCATTGTTGTTCTCCCGAGATTCGTTCTGTTATCGGTAGCGGCCCAGCTCGAGCTTGGCGATGCTGTCCAGGTGCACTTCGTCGGGACCGTCCGCCAGCCGCAGGGTGCGCAGGTTGGCCCAGGCACTGGCCAGGAAGGTGTCCTGGCTGACGCCCAGAGCGCCGTGCACCTGAATCGCGCGGTCGACCACGTTGGCGGCCATTTCCGGGGCAATCACCTTGATCATGGCGATTTCCTGGCGAGCCACTTTGTTGCCAACGGTGTCCATCATGTGCGCCGCTTTCAACGTCATCAGACGGGCCTGTTCGATTTCCAGGCGCGAGCGGGCGATGTTCTTGCGGATCGAATCGAACTGGGACAGCTTGCGGCCGAAGGCCTCGCGCTCTTCCACCCGCTTGCACATGGCTTCCAGGGCGCGCTCGGCGACGCCGATGGAGCGCATGCAGTGGTGGATACGGCCGGGGCCCAGGCGGCCCTGGGCGATTTCGAAGCCGCGGCCTTCGCCGAGAATCAGGTTG
>JBFJUC010000175.1:0-5649 GCA_041624875.1 Alcanivorax sp. | reverse complement strand
GATCCTGCTGCGCCCGGTGGACGACCTGGAGCTGACCGTTCGTTCCGCCAACTGCCTGAAGGCGGAGAATATCTACTACATCGGTGATTTGGTTCAGCGTACCGAGGTCGAGCTTCTCAAGACCCCGAACCTGGGCAAGAAATCTCTCACCGAGATTAAGGATGTGCTGGCCTCGAAGGGCCTGTCGCTGGGCATGCGCCTGGAAAACTGGCCTCCGGTCAGTCTCCGGGATGATGACCGGCTTAACACCAAGTTGCGTTAATCGATTTTAGGATCAGAACCATGCGTCATCGCAAGAGCGGCAGAAAACTGAACCGGAACAGCTCACACCGTCAGGCCATGTTCCGCAACATGGCGGTGTCGCTGTTCGAACATGAAGCGATCAAGACCACCTTGCCGAAAGCCAAGGAGTTGCGTCGGGTGGCCGAGCCCCTGATCACTCTGGCCAAGGAAGACTCGGTGGCCAACCGCCGTCTGGCGTTTGACCGCACCCGGTCCAAGGAAATGGTCGGTAAACTGTTCAACGAACTGGGTCCGCGTTACAAGGCGCGTCCGGGCGGCTACCTGCGAATCCTGAAGATGGGTTTCCGGGCTGGCGATAACGCTCCGATGGCTTATGTGGAACTGGTGGATCGTCCGGAAGGCGAGATCGCCGACGCGGAATAAGTCGCCCCTTTGGGACGACACAAAGAAACCGGGCTAAGGCCCGGTTTTTTTGTGCCTGAAAGAAACCGGATGAAGGCTTGAGCCCGGCCCGGGTGGGCCTGCCCCGACCTGGTGCGCCGACTTTACCGGATTTTGCGATTGTTCGGCTTGTGCCGGGCTGCCAACGACCGCATCACTGTGTAGTGTTAAGACAAGCAACGCAGGGAGAATCCATGAGTAACAGCCAGCCTTTTCTGACCGATGTGAAGACTTTGCGCGAACGCGCCCGCCAGCATATTGAGCAGGGCGCCGTGACGGCGGGCTACAACGCTGATCGAGAGACCGTGCTGAAGTTGCTTAACGAAGCGTTGGCCACCGAAATTGTCTGTACGTTGCGCTACAAGCGGCATTACTACATGGCCGACGGACTCAATGCCAGCATCGCCGCGGACGAGTTCCTCGAGCATGCCCAGCAAGAGCAGCAGCACGCAGACTGGCTCGCGGAACGTATCGTGCAGCTCGGCGGCGCGCCCAATTTTTCTCCCGAAGGTCTGCAGAGCCGCTCCCACGCCGAGTACGTCGAAGGCGAGACCCTGAAGGAGATGGTCAAGGAAGATCTGATCGCCGAGCGCATCGCCATCGACAGCTATCGGGAGATCGCCACCTACCTGGGAGATAAGGATCCGACTACCCGCCGCATCATGGAAGAGATACTGGCTCAGGAAGAAGAGCACGCGGACGATATGGCGTCGATCCTGGAATCGTTGTAAGCGGACCCGCTCAAGGAGGAAACAGCTAGTGGCGACCCCCGAAAGAAGTACCCCGGAGCGTCAACGCCGGCACGGCAAGACCGTGGCGGGCATTCAGGTGCGCACCAATAACGACCTCGAGATGCACGCAGAGGACTCGCGGCTTAGCCGTCTTTGGGAGAAATTCAATGACGAGCGTCTGGCGCACTCAATACCGGACAAGGCCGCCGGCTCCCCGGTCTACGGCGTCTACACCGAGTTCGATGATGGCGTCGCCGGCGATTACAGCGTCCTCGCCGGCGTCGAAGTGACCGACGAGGAGAAAGTGCC
Source organism: Alcanivorax sp. (assembly GCA_041624875.1). Classification (GTDB taxonomy): domain Bacteria; phylum Pseudomonadota; class Gammaproteobacteria; order Pseudomonadales; family Alcanivoracaceae; genus Alloalcanivorax. The sequence goes on along the minus strand of JBFJUC010000175.1, from coordinate 3,925 downwards.
GGAGGAGTACGCCACGGTGACGCTGGAAGCCGGGGATTACCTGGTTTTCCAGGGGCGCGGCAGAATGCCGGAAACGTTAATGGAGACGTGGGGCCAGGTGTGGCACTACTTCGAGAGCGAAGAGGCGCCAGAGCGGGCATACCTCACCGACTACGAAGTCTTTGAGGCTGGCGATCAGGTGACCCTTTACGTGGGCGTGAAATAGTTCAGCTTCGCACCTGTCGCCCCCGGTAAATCACGGCTTTGGAGGGCGCCGACCGGTCCGCCTGGCGCCGCGCCGCCGCGGGTTCAGGAAGCGGCTGCCCCCTGTACATGCGTTTCGGCGCCGACGTCCCAGCTTCAGGGGTAACGTCTTCAGGCGCATCCGCTTCCCGTGCTATGTCATCCATCAGCCGGGTGAGTTCTTTGGATTGGCTGCGTGCCGCGAAGCGGCCCAGTTCCTGGCGAAGCTGCGGGTCGGTCAGCGACAGGCGCGTACCGAACTCGTCACGGATCAGGCGGCGGCACTGGTTTACCAGTGCGACCACGCGATAGCGCATCAACCAGTGCGTGTTGATTCCTCCGCTCATGGTCTCGACTCCGTCACAATGGTCATGAGAACCAAGCAGGTTCCGTGCCACAGCGACGCCGGTCTTCACGGTCTTAGGCCTGCGGCGGCGACATAATCATCGTGTTTTATTCACCGAGGGTGTGAGAGCTATGATTCGCTTGCAAGAGCGTGTCCAGGTGCGCCGGCCCACGTCGGATTGCTACCGCTACATGCTCGATATGGCCTCATCGCAACAGTGGAATCCGGCTGTCGCGCATGCCCGAAAAAGTACCCCGGGTCCGGTCGACCGTGAAAGCCGCTTCGAGGTGGACTACCGCTTCGCCGGTCGTCAGCGCGCTTTCGGCTATGAGCTGGTCGACGCCGACCCGGGGCGCAGCCTGAGCCTGCGCGGCCAGGGGGGCGACGCCAGTGCCCGGGAGCATATCGAGTTCCTGCCCGGCGACGACAATACCCTTACCGAGATTCTCTACACCCTGGACCTGGATATGGGCGGCCTGGCGGAGCGCCTGCAGGCGATTATCAAGCCCTGGCTCAGCGCCATGGGCCACCGCGCCATGGCGGATCTGCGTCGGGCCCTGGAGCCCTCCCATATTGAAGAACCCGGTGTCTGGCAATGGCTGCGTTATCGCGCGCTGCTGCCCGCCGCGTTGGAGTTTTCCCGGCTGGGTTATCAGTCCATGCCGGACCGGGGGCTCAGTGATTTCATGGATGGCCGCATCGTCGTGGTCACCGGTGCCACCGGGGGGCTGGGACTGGCCGCCGCCAAGGAGCTCAGCCGCCTCGGCGCCACCCTGATTCTTGTGGGCCGCGACCCTAAGCGTCTGCGGCAGGCGCAGAACGCGGTGCGTGCCTTCAGCGGATGCGGCGTGGACGCTCTTCATATCGTGGAAGCTGATCTGTCCCGGCTAGAAGAAGTGCGTCTGGCGGCCGGTCGTATCCTGGCGCTGACGCCGGAGGTGCACGGTCTGATCAATAACGCCGGCGCCCTGTTCAACGAGCGTGATCTGACCACCGAGGGGACCGAGCGTACCCTGGCGGTCAATCTGCTGGCGCCTTACCTCCTCACTGAAAAGCTTTTGCCTGCGCTGGAGCAGGGTCAGGGGCGTGTCGTGAATGTGGCCAGTGGCGGCCTTTACCTGCAAGCACTGCATCTGGACGACATGGAATTCGAGAACGAACGCTTCGACGGGGCCAAGGCTTATGCCCGCGCCAAGCGGGCGTTGGTGGCGCAGACCGAGCACTGGGCGGAGCAGCATTCGGGTGTTCGTTTTAACAGCATGCACCCGGGCTGGGCGGACACGCCCGGTGTCGCCGCCTCTTTGCCGGCCTTCCACAAACGGGTCGGGCCCTGGCTTCGCTCGCCGCGTCAGGGCGCGGACACCATGGTGTGGCTGGCCAGCAGCCCGGCGGTCGCCGAGATCAGCGGTCGTTTCTGGTTTGACCGCCGGCCCCGGCCCACCGCCGTGCTGCCCGGCACCCGTGTCAGCCCGGCCCAGCGTCGGGAATTGGCTCGCTGGCTGGCCGCCCGGTGCCGGCCCGGCCACGGCGGCCCGGTCTAAGGCGCCGCTTCAGGCCGACACTTTCAGCATTGATTTGAGGAAGTGTCCGGTGTGGCTGCCCTTGGCCTTGGCCACTTTCTCGGGCGTGCCCTGGGCGATTACCCGGCCGCCGCCATCCCCGCCCTCAGGCCCCAGATCAACGATCCAGTCCGCGGTTTTAATTACGTCCAGGTTGTGCTCGATCACCACGATGGTGTTGCCGTGGTCGCGCAGCCGGTTGAGTACATCCAGCAGCATCTGAATATCCTGGAAATGCAGGCCGGTGGTGGGCTCGTCGAGAATGTACAGGGTGCGGCCGGTGTCGCGGCGGGACAGCTCGCGGGCCAATTTCACCCGTTGCGCCTCGCCGCCCGACAGGGTGGTGGCCGCCTGGCCCAGCTTCACGTAGCTCAGGCCCACATCCAGCAGGGTCTGCAGGCGACGCTGCAAGGCCGGCACCGCATCGAAAAACTCACGCGCTTCCTCGATGGTCATTTCCAGCACTTCGTAGATGTTCTTGCCCTTGTAGGTGACCTCCAGGGTTTCCCGGTTGTAGCGGCGTCCGTCGCACACCTCGCAAGGCACATAGATATCCGGCAGGAAGTGCATCTCGACCTTGATCACGCCGTCGCCCTGGCAGGCTTCGCAGCGCCCGCCCTTGACGTTGAAGCTGAAACGGCCTGGTTTGTAACCCCGTGCCCTGGCTTCCTGGGTACCCGCGAACAGTTCGCGCACCGGCGTGAAGATGCCAGTGTAGGTGGCCGGGTTGGAGCGCGGCGTGCGGCCGATCGGGCTCTGATCAATATCCACCACCTTATCCAGATGCTCAAGACCTTCCAGGCACTCGTGGGGCGAGGCTTTCAAAGTGGTGGCCTTGTTTAGTTTGGTGGCCGCCAGCGGGTAGAGCGTGTGGTTGATCAGGGTTGATTTGCCCGACCCGGAGACCCCGGTGACACAGGTGAACAGACCCAGCGGCAGTTTCAGTTCCGTACCCTTCAAGTTGTTGCCGGTGGCGCCGGTCAGGGTCAGCCAGTCGTCCCCGGTCGGCACCCGTTTGTCGGGCACGGCGATGCGCCGGCGCCCGGAGAGATAGTCGCCGGTGAGAGAGTCCTTGTTGGCCGCTACCTGCTTGGCGGTGCCCTGGGCCACCACCCGGCCACCGTGCACGCCGGCGCCCGGCCCGATGTCGATGACATGGTCGGCGGTACGGATGGCGTCCTCGTCGTGCTCCACCACCAGTACCGTATTGCCCAAATCACGCAAGCGGGTGAGGGTGGCAAGCAGGCGCTCGTTGTCGCGCTGGTGCAGGCCGATGGAGGGCTCGTCGAGCACGTACATCACGCCCACCAGGCCGGCGCCGATCTGGCTGGCCAGACGGATGCGCTGTGCTTCGCCGCCGGACAGCGTCTCGGCGCTGCGCTCCAGATTCAGATAGTCCAGGCCCACATTAACCAGGAACTGCAGCCGGTCGCGGATTTCCTTGAGAATCTTCTCGGCGATTTCGCCACGGTTGCCGGGCAGTTTCAGGTTGTCGAAATAGTCGAACGATTTGCCCACCGCCAGGCGGACCAGCTCCGGCAGGGTGGTGTTGTCGATAAAGACGTTACGGGCCGCCTCGCGAAGCCGTGACCCGTTGCAGCTCGGGCAGGTGGAGGTGGACAGGTAACCGGCCAGATCCTCGCGCACCGCCTCGGATTCGGTTTCCCGGTAGCGCCGCTCCATGTTGGGCACGATGCCTTCGAAGGGATGGTTGCGCTTGATGATGTCGCCCCGGTCGTTCAGGTAGCGGAATTCCACGCTCTCCTTGCCGGTGCCGTAGAGAATCTTGCGGCGCACG
>JBFJUC010000174.1:0-5749 GCA_041624875.1 Alcanivorax sp. | reverse complement strand
CGGTGTTATGTCCCGTGGCGGTGACGCTGCCCAGTGAGCGGGGCAATGGTGGTGCCTGGAGGGAGCTGTTTGGCCAGGGAAGGCCCAACTAACAGCGGCCATGGATGGCTTGAGCGGTCCCGGAAGGCACCACCATTGCACCGCGTCTCGGATACGGAGCACCGGAACAACCAGGTCTCTGGGATCCTGCCGGGAGCTGCGCTCCCTTTCGCGGGCCGGGCCCGCTCCCACAAGGCCCGCTCCCACAAGGCCGGTCCCGCAGTGGGCCTTGTGGTGGGCGGTCGGCGCCGGGATAATCCGCGCCATGCTGGATACCTATCTGAAGGAACTGGAGGCGGCGCTGCCGTCGCTGCTGGGCGAGGGCGGCGCGGCGGTGGCGGCGTTGACCCGCCATCGTTTGCTGGACAAGCCGCACGGCGATCTGCCGCGCTGGCATGACGCCGTGACGGCGTTGCCGCCGGGGCCGGCGCCGTGCCGGCTGGACCGGGACCGGATCACCATTGGTGCGCCCGGGACCGTGGACGCCGAAGCTCTGGATCGGGCGTTGCGCGGCTTGATGCCCTGGCGCAAGGGACCGTTTGAGTTCTTCGGCACGCACGTCGACACGGAGTGGCGCTCCGACTGGAAGTGGCAGCGGGTGGCGCCGCATTTGTCCGATCTGCGCGGGCGTCGAGTGCTGGACGTGGGCTGCGGCAGTGGTTACCACGGTTGGCGGATGGCCGGTGCCGGTGCCGCCCAGGTGCTGGGCATCGATCCCACGGTGTTGTTTTTGATGCAGTATCTGGCGGTGAAGCGTTTCACGCCGGAGACGCCGTTCTGGTTCGCGCCGCTGCGCATGGAGGAGTTGCCCGCCGGGCTGGCGGCGTTCGACACAGTGTTCTCCATGGGCGTGCTCTATCACCGCCGGTCGCCGCTGGACCATCTGCTGGAATTGCGCGACGCGCTGCGCCCGGGTGGCGAGCTGGTGCTGGAGACGCTGGTGGTGGAAGGCGACGAGCGTGCCGTGCTGATGCCCGAGGGACGCTACGCGGCGATGCGCAATGTGTTCTTTTTGCCGAGCACCGAACACCTGGCGGTGTGGCTGCGGCGTTGCGGTTTTGACCGGGTGCGCTGCGTGGACGAGTGCGTGACCACGGTGGACGAACAACGGCCCACCGACTGGATGCGTTTTCAGTCGTTGCCGGACTTTCTCGACCCGGACGACCCGACGCGCAGCCGGGAAGGCTACCCGGCGCCGCGTCGGGCGGTGATGGTCGCCCGCAGGATCTGACCTGAAGGCGGTTTAATGCGGGATCAGCGACGCTTCCAGAAGCTGATCAATCAACAGCATGCGGGTGCGCTCATCGAGCCGCTGCAGCGCTGGGGAGAGGGTGCTTACCAGGGCGTTGTCGTCGTCGCGCAGCTGGTCCACCAGTTCCTTGAGTTGTTGCGGCGAGGCAGTGTGGCCATGGGGGGCGTCGTCATGGCGGCGCTGGGGGCGGCCGTTAACAGCGGTGCCTTCTTCGTTCGCTTCGCCGTTGCCGTTTTTCTCGCCGCAGGGCGCTGACGTGAGAGCACTGGCGGGCGCGTTCTGGCTGTCGTCGAGGGCGCGACGTGACAGCGCCGGCCCGCCGCCGTTTTCGTTTTCGGCGGCGAGCAGGCAGAGCGTGTCCATGAGCAGTTCGCGCACGTTTTCGCGGGCCTGTTCTTCGCTTTGTTCCGGTGTCGGGTTGGCCACGTGCACGGCCATCGCGGTGTCCAACTGCACGGTGAATTCGTCCAGCGTGAAACGGGTTTTCTGAAACCAGTGCTCCAGCCGACGGGCCAGGCAAGAAGCGCCGGCGGCACGGGTGCCGGGCAGGCAGATCACCAGATAGCCCCGTTGCCAGGCGATCAGTGCGTCTTCCATGCGGGTGCGCTGTTGCACCGCCTGGCCCAGTTGTTTTTGTAAACGTTGCAGGCGATCGCCGCCCAGTTGTTGGCTCAAGGACGCCACGTCCTTAAGCTGTATCGCCAGTAACGAAAGCGGTAATCGGTAGCGCTGACAAAGAGACAACAGTTGCGCCAGCGGGGTGAGACTATGGCTCTGAGCGCGTATCGAGGTAGTCCCGGCAGTCATTCAAATATCCCGTGTCGAGTTTATTATCGTGCTCCTGCGTATACACGGGCTGTCCTTAGCACTGAAAGATAGTAATTGTTTTGCTGAGCAATACTTCCGATTCGTACCAATGGTTACAGTAATGCCCGAAGCTGTTACAAAGCGGTATCGGGTTGAACCGAAGGGGAACATTCATGACCGCGATTTTGCTTTCCGCCGTGTTGAGCGCGGCCATCACCGTGACCGTGGTGGCGATCTGGGGGCAAGTGTATTTCATGCCGCGCCTGCGTCGCACCGTGCGCCAGGACATCGATGAGGAGGCCCGCAAGGCCGCCGATCTGATCGCGGAAAGCGTGGAGGAAGCGGTGAAGCGCGGCATTAACGAGGGCGTGCGCAATCTGCCCACGCGGGAAATGCTGGAAGAAACCAGCCGCAGCCTGGCGCGCTCCAGCACGGAAATCGTCGGCGAACGCCTTGGCCGCTTTTTCGGCAAAAAAGACCGGGATTAATGTGATTGCAGGGCCCGCTCCTACAAGTCCGGTCTAGTTTTTGGGGCGGTGGAGCAATCGGCCGAGAATCAGCGCCAGCCCCAGGCTGATCATCGCCAGCGACAGATAATCTTGGGACAGGGCGGTCCAGGTGGTGTGCCACTGGCCGAGGGCGCGCAGCAGTGAAATAAGAATCAGCGCCACGCCGACCACCAGGAAGGCCAGGTCCAGGCGGCGGCCGCGACGGATCTCCCGGCGCAGGCCGCGCACTTCCTCGAGGATGTCTTCCTGCAGCAGTTGCTGGCGGGCCACCTGCGCGGCCAGTTCGCCCAGGTGGTCGGGGATGCCAGCCAGCTTTTCCAGCCAGGCCGGGTCTTCGCGGCGCAGCAGGGCCAGCAGTTCGCGCAGACGCACATGGTCGTCGAGCCAGTTGCGCACTAGCGGCCAGAGACTGAATTCACTGATGGTGGCCTGCAGGCTTTCCAGGGTGTCGTCCGGGCCGGTGATGCGCAGGGTTTGTTCGGCGTCGCCGCTGTTGGGGGCCAGCAGCCAGTGAAGCATGGCGCCCAGGGGGCCGCGGATGCGGACGTCCACCGGGCCTTCATAGTCACTCAGCAGTTCCACGCCGTCTTCATAAATCAATACATAGAGTACCCACATGGGGCTCTCGCCGCGCAGACGCACGACGGTGCCGTCCAGCGCGGCCAGTTGCTCGCGGCCGCGTTCGTCGCCGGTGAGCGCCTGGTTGAGCAGGGTTTCCAGGGCGCCGTACATCAGCAGCCCGGTCAGCGACGAGGGGGTCGACATGAGTATGCGAAATCCTTCTGTATCAAGGCCTTGGGCCAGCTCGGCAGTATGGAGTATTTGCCGGTGGGTTGCCAAAAATTACGTTATTGTGCTTATTCCAGGCAGGCCGGCTCTTTATACTAGTCTGTCACAATGACATAACATTGGCTGTTTTGACTCGGGTCGCTGCTCGCGGGAACTGTTCGTTATCTCTTTAGACGGCTAGTCTAGCCTTTTCCCTGGGAGGGGAGTCTCTGCCCACATGCTGGATTCGATTTTTTCCCATCCGGATTTCTGGAAGTACTTCAGTATCCCGTTCATAGCCGGCGTGGTGGGTTGGACCACCAACTGGATGGCCGTGCAGATGACCTTCTATCCGTTGGAGTTCTTCGGCATCCGGCCGTTTTTCGGCTGGCAGGGCATTATTCCGTCCAAGGTGGAGAAGATGGCCGCCATCGTGGTGGACAAGACCCTTCAGAAGCTGGGCAGTCTGGACGAGTTTTTCCGTGAAATGGAACCGGAGAAAATCGCCGCCCACCTCACCAAGAGTATCCAGGGGCGCATCGAGGAATACGTCGACGAGGTGATGACCGAGCGCAACGCGGTGCTCTGGGAGAACCTGCCCCTGGCCGTGCGCCGCCGGGTTTACGCCCGTGCCCGCCGGGCGATTCCGGCGGTGATGGACAACGTAGTCGACGATATCAGCCAGAACCTGGAAAACCTGGTGGACATGAAGCACATGATTGTCGAGCGCATGCGCTCGGACAAGGCGCTCATGGTGCAGCTTTTTCAGGAAGTGGGGGAGCCGGAATTCCGCTTCGTCACTAACTCCGGGTTCTACTTTGGTTTCCTGTTCGGCTTGATTCAGGTGCCGGTGTTCGTGTTCGTGCCCAGCAACTGGGTGCTGCCGCTGTTCGGCTTTATCGTCGGCATCGCCACCAACTGGCTGGCGCTGAATGTGATCTTCCGCCCCCTCAACCCAGTACGCGTGGGCCCTTTCCGCCTGCAGGGCCTGTTCCTGAAACGGCAGAAGGACGTGGCCGAATCGTTCGCGCGGCTCACCACCGAAGAACTGGTGACACTTCGCAATATCATGCACCAGGTGATCAACGGCCCGCGCGGCGACCGCACCAAGGCGCTGATCAAGCGCCATCTCAAGCCGCTGCTGAACGGCGGCATGGTGCGCACCGCCGCCCAGTTGACCGTGGGCCCGGGCGGCTACGCCGACCTCAAACGGGCGGTGGAAGAGAAGGCCGTGGATTTGGCGGTGGAGCCGTTTGACGACGACAATTTCAACCGAGAGCGCAGCAGTATTATTGAACGGCTGATGCGTGAACGCATGCAGGCGCTCAGCTCCGAGGATTTCCAGGATCTGCTGCGTCCCGCCTTCCAGGAGGACGAGTGGATTCTGATCCTGGTGGGCGGTTTCCTGGGCGCCCTGGCCGGCCTGGCCCAACTGATCTTCGTGTTCGGACTTTAAACCATGGACGACGCGACCATCGCCACCGCCGATTTGATCCCGCTGCTCGTGGGCTGCGCGCTGGTGTCGTCGCTGATCACCCTGGCGGTGATCGGCGTGCTGGTGAAGTTCTGGCTGGGGCCGCGCCTGGAGCGGCACATCGACGAGCGTTTCGAAGCCGGCGCCGACCGGCTCACCCAGCGTTTCGTGGCGGTGCTGACCGGCAAATCCCGTGAAGTGATTCGCGACCGCGCCCGCGACCTGGCTCGCTTCGTAGGCGGCCGCCGCGGCCGCGATCCGGACGACGACGGCGAACCGTAGCCGTCCCTCTCGCCGGCCGGGTGGGACCCCTTGTTGGACAATCGATTGGTTTCGCCTGTCATTTTTGACCTATACTCCCGTGGCGTTGATGGAGTAGAGGATCATGGCCGACCACGACAGACCGTCCGAGCAGGACCCGCTAATCGACGGCGACGCCGTCGCCGAGAACCAATCCGGAACCCCCGTGGACGAGCGCGGCCACCCGCTGCGTGCGCTCAGTGGCGCGTCCCGCGATCTGCGCAAGTACACCCATCAGATCTGGCTGGCCGGTCTCGGCGCCTTCGCTCGCGCCGAGGAAGAGGGCAGTGGCTTTTTCGATGCCCTGGTGGAAGCGGGCCGCGAGGTGGAACGCCGCGCCAAGGACAAAGCCCCGCGGGTCGGTGAGCTGAAAGAGAGGGTGCGCCACCACACCGGCGAGACCATGGACCGCATGGAAAAGGCCTTTGACGACCGGCTTGGCAAGGCCCTGTCGCGGCTGGGCATTCCCAACAAGCGTGAGGTGGATGCCCTGCGACAGCGCGTCCAGGAGCTCACCGACGCCCTTGATCACATCGACAAGGACGACCAGAACGAGCCACCGGGCCGCTAGGCGGCCCTTGTTCACCGTTTCCCACCAGT
>JBFJUC010000173.1:0-5758 GCA_041624875.1 Alcanivorax sp. | reverse complement strand
GGGAGCGATCAGGGTGTGATCGCGGAAATTTTGCTGACCACCCGTGCTCTTCTTGTCTCGCCCAATCACCTGTCGTCTCCTGCTTGATTATTCGATACGCCATCACCAAGGAAGGCTCTGAACCACCTCCGCGCGACGCGGTGCGGTGGCCGTCGCGGTCATCCGCAAAGCGTCGATCCGCATGCCCTCGGGCACCGTCAGAGTACCGGAAAGCTCTTGGAAGTAACGGAAACGGAATCGCAAATCGCTGTTTTCCCCCAACAGCTCACCGCCGTCCACAGTCACCGGCTCGCCGTCACGAGAGCCCTTAAGTGCGAAGCTCACCGTGCCTGACAAGTATCCTCGGTTATCACCGGACTGCACCAGTATCAAACGGTAACGGAAACGCCGTTCCCCGTTGTCCGGCGTCACTTCGAATTTCTCCACCTGGATGGGCGCGTCGGAAGCCCCCGGGGACATCACGTTCTTGTAGAAGGCCACCGCTTCTTCCAGCTCTGCGCTTTGATCACGCAGACCGCGTATCTCCTGGCGTAACTGCTCACGGGCCTGATCGGCCACCTCCACCTCGGCGCGGTAACGGGCCAGATCCTGGCGGACGGTACGCAACTCCTGGCGGGCGTCGCGCAATTCCGCGCGCAGTTCGCTGTTCTTCATGTTGCTGTCCAGGGCGCCGCTCTGGCCCAGCCATGAGCCCGCCAGGAACGCCACGATCACCGCCACCAGCGCCGTCACCGTCAGCCACACGCGGGTACGCCGGCGGTGCGACGGGCTCACCGGGACCAGAATCACATCGTCCACGCCCGCTGTGCGCCGGCTACCCATCGCCATCAGGGCAGCAGCGCCGGGTGGTCAATGCCGGCTGTTTCTTCCAGGCCGAACATGATGTTCATACACTGAATCGCCTGGCCGGATGCGCCCTTCACCAGATTGTCGATTACCGACAACACCACCAGCACGTCGCCGTCTCCGGGCCGGTGAATCGCCAGACGGCAATGGTTGGAGCCTTTCACGAAACGGGTTTCCGGGTGGCTGCCCTGGGGCATCACGTCGACGAAGGGTTCGTCGGCGTAGCGCGCTTCGAACGCTGCCTGCACCTGGTCCAGCGCCGGCGTATCGCCGTTGACGGTGGCGTACAGGCTGGCGTGAATGCCCCGCACCATAGGCACAAGGTGCGGCACGAACGTGACCGAAACCGGCCCGCCGGCGATGTCGCCGAGACCCTGCTCAATTTCCGGCAGATGCCGATGCCCGCCGGCGCCGTACGCCTTGAAGCTCTCCGACGCCTCCGCCAGTAACATCGGCACCTTGGCGCCGCGCCCGGCACCGCTGGCGCCGCTGGCGGCACTGGCAATCAATTGTTCCGGCCGCACCCAGCCCCGTTCCAGCAGCGGCAAATAGCCGAGCTGAATCGACGTCGGGTAACACCCGGCGCAAGCCACCAGCCGGGCGCCGCGAATGCGTTCGCGATTCACTTCCGGCAGCCCGTAGACCGCCTGATCCAGCAATTCCGGGCAGGCATGCGGCTCGCCGTACCACTGGCTCCAGACCCCGGCGTCGCGCAGCCGGAAATCCGCCGACAGGTCCACCACCCGGGTGCCGGCGGCCAGCAATTCCGGCACCAGCCGCATGGCGACGTTGTGCGGGGTGGCGAAGAACACCACGTCGCACGCCGCCAGGGCGGCGACGTCCGGCTCCTCGAACATCAGATCGGTGTGACCACGCAGGGATGGGTACAAGTCACTGACCTTCAGGCCCTGCTCGCTGCGTGAAGTAATGGTTTCCAGGCGCACCAGCGGGTGCCGCACCAGCAGGCGCAACAACTCCACACCGGTGTACCCGGTGCCGCCGACAATGCCGACTTTCAAAGGGTTCGCCGCGTCGACCTGGGTCATACCATTACTCCCGTTACTGCTTTCCACTAAAGGAACCGCATGATAGGCACCACCGCCATGGGCGGCAACTTCATTGGCCGCCACCACCGCGGCCACGTTCGTCCTGGGGACCGCTTTCAGTGCTGACCACCCGCGCCCGGTCCAGGGCCATGCCCTCGCCCTCTTGCAGCCGTTCGGCCAGGGAGTCGTAAAGCGGGCGTAGCCAGATCAGCTTGGCCACCGCCGCCGCCACGAACGCGCCAACCATCAGAGGCAACAGGATGTCGTGGCGGTTGCCGGTAAGCTCCATGACGATCACGAACGAAGTGATTGGCCGCTGGATCACCCCGGCCAGGAACGCCGCCATCGCCACCAGGGTGATACCCACCACCGAGGAGTCGGGGAACAAGCCACCGATCACATTGCCGACGCCCGCCCCGGCGGCCAGGCTGGGTGAAAACAGCCCACCAGGGATACCGGTAAAATAAGACACCAGGGTGGCCGCCATCTTGGCCAGCGGGAAGCTCCAGTCACCGTCCACGCCGCCGCTCAACAAATGGCGCGCCTGTTCATAACCACTGCCGTAAGTAGCGCCGCCGGTGACCAGCCCCAGAAACACCAGCACCAGCGCGCACAGAAACACCACCCGGTAAGGGTGCTTGCGGCCATAGGGCGCCAGAAAGCGGCTGCCGGAGATCAGCAAACGGCTGAAGGCCCCGCCCAGCAAACCGCAAACCAGGCCGGTGACGCCGATGGCGAGCCAGTCCTGGGTAATGTCCAGCGCCCCCTCAGGGTGACCGAAAAAACTGTAATGCCCGGCGATCGCCAGCACCACCACGCCGGACAGAATGATCGCCAGAATCAAGGTGCCGCTAGTGCGCTGTTCGAACGAACCTGATAACTCCTCGATCGCGAACACGATGCCCGCCAGCGGGGCGTTGAACGCCGCCGACACGCCGGCGGCGCCACCGGCCACGATCAAGGCGTTGTCCACGTACTTCTGTTGAAGGCGGCCGACCTGGCCCACCGAGTACATCATCGCCGCCCCCATATGCACGCTGGGCCCCTCGCGGCCGATGCTGGCACCGCACAGCAACCCCATACACGTGAGCGCGAACTTCATGACAATCACACGGAACGACAAGAAGGTGGGGCGTAGCCAGTGGTAACGCTGCTTGAGCACCACCAGCACCTGGGGAATACCGCTACCCTGGGACTCCGCGCCGGTGCGGCGCATCACGAAGACGGTGGCCAGCATACCCAACGGCGTGATCAACACCGGCAGCAACGACGACTGCCGCTCCATCTGGGCGAACGCCTCGGCGCACATTTCCGCGACCCAGGCGAACCCCACGGTGATCAGGCCGACCAGCAGCGCGCCGATCCAGAACACCACCCGCATCTTCCAATCCTGGATGGTGCCCAACTGCCGGCGAGACAGGCGCCGGGTGCGAAACAGATAGTATCGCAGCAGACGGCTGGCGCGCGGTGGCTTGGTCACGGCATCCTCTTTTCTTTCAGATCGGCGTCAACGGCTGGCGCCGGGAGTGGCGGAACAATGTCCGGAAGCGGCCCGAAACCTTGGCGGCACGGGACGATACAAGCAAGGCCCTGTAGTATACAGCGGCTAGCGGGTGACACTCCAACGCGGTTCACCCCCGCCCCTTTCGAATCGGGAGAATACATCCATGCTATGGCTGAAAGCGTTCCACATTATTGCCGTGATTTGCTGGTTCGCGGCGATCTTTTACCTGCCCCGCCTGTTCGTCTACCACGCCATGGCGGAGGATCAAGTCAGCCGCGACCGCTTCAAGGTGATGGAACGCAAGCTCTACCGGGGCATCATGAACCCCTCCATGATCGCCACCCTGGTGCTGGGTATCTGGATGCTGGCGTTGAACTGGGACTACTACAAAACCCAGGGCTGGCTGCACGCCAAGCTGACTCTGGTGGTGCTGCTGATCGGCTATCACCATGTCTGTCTGGCCTACCTGAAAAAATTCGCCGCCGACGCCAACACCAAGAGCGCCAAATTCTACCGGATCTTTAACGAAGTGCCGGTGTTACTGCTGGTGGCCATTGTTATCCTGGTGGTGGTGAAACCGTTTTGAGTGTGCCCATGAAACCTAACATTCTTGTCATCGCCGGCCATGACCCGTCCGGCGGCGCCGGCATCCATGCCGACATCGAGGCGATCCAGAGCACCGGCGGCTTCGCCAGCACGCTGATCACCGCACTGACGGTGCAGAATAGCCGCCAGGTCACTGATTTCCAGCTGACCCCGCTGGACCTCCTTGAGCGGCAGGCGGACGCCCTACTCGCCGACTATAAGTTCCAGGCGGTGAAGATCGGCATGACCGGCTCGGTGGCCACGGTAGACTGGATCGCCCGCCTGCTCGCACGCCTGCCCGGCGTGCCCGTGGTCCTGGACCCGGTGCTCGCCGCCGAATCCGGCGGCAGTCTCGCCCAGGGTGATTTGAACGAGGCGCTGATGGCCCGGGTCGCCCCCCGGGCCACCGTACTCACACCCAACCTGCCCGAAGCCAGCCAGTTGAGCGACGAGGCCGAGGTGGCCGCCGCCGGCTTCGCGCTCACCCAGCGTTGCGGCCGGGCGGTGCTGGTGACCGGCACCCACGACGACACCGATCAAGTGGCCAACCATCTGTTCCAAGACGCCCGCCATCGCCAGTGGGAATGGCCGCGCCTGCCCGAGGTTTACCACGGCTCCGGCTGTTCACTGGCCTCGGCGATCGCCAGCCTACTGGCCCAAGGCCTGCCGCTGGAGGACGCCGTCGGTGACGCCCAAGCGTGGCTGCACCGTACGCTCCAGCGCGCCTGGCAGCCCGGCGGCGGCCAGTTCGTACCGGACCGGAGCCTGACGCCATGAACCCACCCCTGCAGGGTCTCTATGCCATCACCGACCCGGAGCTGACGCCCGGCGACCGCGTGCTGAGCGCCGCCGAGGCGGCCCTGCGTGGCGGCGCACGGGTGCTCCAGTACCGCGACAAACCGGCCGACGCCACCACCCGGCGCCACCGGGCCGCGCGGCTGGCTCTACTGTGCAAGGACTACGACGCGCGCTTTATCGTCAACGACGACGCCGCCCTGGCGGCGGAAGTGGAAGCGGACGGCGTCCACCTGGGCCAGAGCGACGGCGCGGTCAGCCGGGCGCGCATGCTGCTCGGTGACGACAAGCTGATCGGCGTGTCCTGCCATGGCCGTCTTGATCTGGCGCAACAAGCCACCGATGAAGGTGCCGACTATCTGGCCCTGGGTCGCTTTTTCGAATCGCGCACCAAGCCCGGCGCGCCGCCCGCGTCGCTGGATACCCTGCGCGCAGCACGCCGCCGCTTCAGCCTGCCCCTGGTGGCGATCGGCGGAGTGAATCCGCATAATGCCCGGCAACTGATCGAGGCCGGCGCCGACCTGGTGGCCGTTATCCACGCCCTGTTCGGCCACGCCAACGACGCCGACGTGGAAGCCACCGCCCGGCGGCTGCACGCCGCCTTCCCGGCGCCCCCCTTCAAGGAGTCCCAATGAGTCGCAAGCATTCCGAGCAACTGTTCCGCCGCGCCCAGAAACACATCCCCGGCGGCGTCAATTCCCCAGTCCGCGCCTTTAAAGGCGTGGGCGGCACGCCGGTATTCTTCCGCCACGCGGAAGGGCCCTACCTGTTCGACGAGGACGACAACCGCTACGTGGATTACGTCGGCTCCTGGGGCCCGATGATCCTCGGCCACAATAATCAGGAAGTGCGCGAAGCGGTGCTCAAGGCGGTGGCCGACGGCCTCAGCTTCGGCGCCCCCACCGCCGCCGAGGTGGACATGGCCGACCTGGTCTGCGAGATGGTGCCGTCCATGGACATGGTGCGCATGGTCAACTCCGGC
>JBFJUC010000172.1:0-5793 GCA_041624875.1 Alcanivorax sp. | reverse complement strand
GCGAATGAAAAGAGAGGATGCCAAGGTGAATGCGGTAAAGGTCGGCATAGCAGGTCTGGGCACGGTGGGCTCCGGCACGGTCAACGTTCTGCAGCGTAACGCCCGGGAAATCGCCCGGCGCGTGGGCCGCCCGATCGATATTTCGCACATCGGCGCCCGCCGCGACAATCCGGCGTGCGACATCAACGGTATCCGCGTATCGCGGGATATTTTCGCGGTGGCCACGGACCCGGAAATCGACATCCTGGTGGAACTGATCGGCGGCACCGATACCGCCCGCGAACTGGTGCTTACCGCGATCAAGAATGGCAAGCACATTGTCACCGCCAACAAAGCGCTGATCGCCGAACACGGCAACGAAATCTTCCAGGCCGCCCATCAAAACGGCGTGGACGTGGCTTTTGAGGCGGCGGTGGCCGGTGGTATTCCGATCCTGAAATCCCTGGGTGAAGGCCTGGCGGCCAACCACATCAACTGGGTGGCGGGCATCATCAACGGCACCGGCAACTACATCCTCACCGAGATGGAACAGGGCGGCCGTGCCTTTCAGGAAGTGCTGGAAGAAGCGCAAGGCCTGGGCTACGCCGAAGCGGATCCGACCTTCGACGTGGAGGGCGTGGACGCCGCGCACAAGCTCACCATCATCGCCTCTATCGCCTTCGGTATTCCGCTGCAGTTTTCCAAGGTCTACATGGAAGGCATCAGCCGCATCACCATCGAGGATGTGAAAAGTGCCGCCCAGTTCGGTTACCGGATCAAACACCTGGGCATCGCCAAGGACACCGGTCACGGTATCGAGCTGCGCGTGCATCCCACCCTGATCCCCCGCGAGACCATGCTGTCGGCGGTCAACGGGGTGATGAACGCGATCATGATCGACGGCGACGCGGTGGGCCCCACCATGTTCTACGGCGCCGGCGCCGGTGCCGAGCCCACCGCCTCGGCGGTGGTGGCGGACATCATCGAAATGGGCCGTGCCTTGACCGTGGACCATGACGAGCGGGTGCCCTACCTGGGCTTCCACGCCGACCAGATGTCCGACGATCCGATTCTTACCATCGACGACGTGTCCTGCAGCTTCTACTTGCGCCTGCACGTTCAGGACAAGCCCGGTGTGCTGGCCAACATCACCCGTATCCTCAGTGACAACCACATCAGCATCGAAGCCATGGTGCAGAAGGAAACCGAGGAAGGCCTGGTGCCGATCGTGATGATGACTCACAGGGTGCTGGAAGGGGACATGAACGCGGCCCTGGCGGCGATCTCCGCCCTCGACACCGTGGACAATAATATTATGCGCATCCGCGTGGAAACGCTGGACGCTTGACGCTTAAGAGAGATACGACATGCCATTTCGTGACCGCTACACCGGCCTGATCAATCGTTACCGTGACCACCTGCCGGTGAACGACGACACTCCGTTGATCAGCCTGGGCGAAGGCAACACGCCGCTGATCCGTTTGAAGAACATCCCCCGCCTGCTCGGCAAGGACGTGGACATCTACGTCAAATACGAAGGTCTGAACCCCACCGGGTCGTTCAAGGACCGGGGCATGACCATGGCGGTGACCAAGGCGGTGGAAGAGGGCAGTAACGCCATTATTTGCGCGTCCACCGGCAACACCTCCGCAGCGGCGGCGGCCTACGCGGCCCGCGCCGGCATTACCGCTTTCGTGATTATCCCGGAAGGCAAAATCGCCATGGGCAAG
Organism: Alcanivorax sp.; assembly: GCA_041624875.1. GTDB lineage: Bacteria > Pseudomonadota > Gammaproteobacteria > Pseudomonadales > Alcanivoracaceae > Alloalcanivorax. The sequence continues at coordinate 4,084 of JBFJUC010000172.1, read as the reverse complement.
CTGGCCCAGGCAATGATGTACGGCGCCGTGATCATGCAAATCCGCGGCAACTTCGACCAGGGTATGGAGCTGGTCAAGCAAGTGGCCGAGAAAGCGCCCGTGACCATTGTTAACTCGGTGAACCCCTACCGTTTGCAGGGCCAGAAAACCGCGGCCTTCGAGATCATCGAAGAGCTCGGCCGGGCCCCGGATTACCACTGCTTGCCGGTGGGCAACGCGGGCAACATCACCGCCCATTGGATCGGTTACTGCGAATACTCTTCCACCAAAACCGACATCGTCACCGAGGCATGCGCGTTCTGCGAAGGTCATTGCCGCTACGCCGGTGGCCCGATGATCGGCGATCGACCAAAGATGCTCGGCTACCAGGCCTCGGGTTCGGCGCCGTTCCTGCGCGGCGAACGGGTCTCCGACCCGGAGACCGTGGCCACCGCCATTCGTATCGGCAACCCGCAATCCTGGGATAAGGCCTGGAAGGTGAAGGAAGAATCCGGCGGCTGGTTCGACGAGCTCAGCGATGACGAAATTCTCGCGGCCCAGAAGTTGCTCGCCGAGAAAGAAGGCATTTTCTGCGAGCCCGCTTCCGCTGCGTCCATAGGCGGTGCCATGCGCGACATCAAGTCCGGCAAGATCGCCGAAGGGTCCACCATTGTTTGCACCCTTACCGGTAACGGTCTTAAGGATCCGGACACCGCTATTGAGCAGTGCAAGGATTCTCGCATGGTGACCATCGACGCGGAACTGGACGCGGTTCGCGACGCGATCGTCAAAAACATGTGAAGGTCCGACGTTCAATATCGAACGTTTTTAAAAGGCGTGGTACCGAAAGGTCCACGCCTTTTCTGCTTTTTGCACAAGGCGAATTTTCGCCTTGGCCTTGAAACCTGTGTCCGATTAGGGGATATATAAAGAACGAAAAGCAGCCTGCGGCAATAAGTTCATCGTATTTTTCAATTTTTTTATATTGCTGGAAAGCCAGAAACGATAAGGGTTTTTCGGTGAAAGTCTGAGCAAGAAAAAGGTCACCGGTTTGACATCAGTTCAGTGATCTTTAGGCTGCGTAATGACTTCTGCTGGGGAGACCATAATGAGAAAGTCTATTTTTGCGAAGTCCGCACTGGGCTTATTCGCGGCGTCCGCCGTATGCACCCCGATCACGGCCACCGCTGGGGCGGAATTAAGCGCCGGCGTCTGGTGGGTCTATCAGAACGTAACCGATTCTGATTTCAACTCAGCCTCGTTCAACGAGGATCTTGATAACGAAACCGGCGGCAACTTCGCCGATCCGGCGTTGATTTTGTACGCCGATGACGACGGCAGTCACGGGCCTTGGCATTTCAGCGCTGAAACCCGTATCGGCACCGGTTCTTTTACCAGCCCCGCTAACAATAACAGTGGGGACAACTTTACCCTTCACAAGGCCTGGATCGGTTATGACCTGACCGAGGACACCAGCCTCAAGTTGGGTAAGAGCCAGGTGCCGTTCGGTTGGAAAACCACTAACTTCTGGCCCGGTGACGGCCTGCAAGGCGGCTACGGCGACCAGATGGACGTGGGGCTGAAACTGAGTGGTGATGCCGGCGCCATCCATTACGACGCAGCCTACTATCACCAGGACGACTGGGGCGAGGACAGCACCGACACCGTTGACGACAACGGTCACTGGGGCACCAGCGCCACCTACCGCAAGATCAAGACCGGCGTGCTGAACGTCGACTGGACCTTCCTGGAGCATCACACCATCGGCGCGTCCGCCCAGTATGGTCGCATGCAGGATCTGGTGCCGGTGGCCGCCGGTAATCCGTCCGCCAGTAACGACGAAGGCAGCCACCAGGCCTACGATTTGCACTACATTTTCGAGATGGACAACTGGACCGCCAAGTATCGGTTCATCAGTGTCGAGCGTGATTTCGACGGCATGGACGCGTTGCTGGCTTCCCCCGATGCCCCGGTGGACGACAAGATCGAAAACCAGCGCCATGTGGTGGAAGTGGGTTATAACCACAACAACTGGTTCTACTATGTGGACGCCGGTGTGGCCAGCACCGACACCACCGGTAACAACGCCGATGACGTTCAGTTCATCGCGCCCGGTATTCGCTACCAGTACGGTCCCGGCTGGATTTACTTCGAATACCTGCAGTCCGACGGCGACATCAATGCCTATGGCGATGTCTACGAATCGGATTTCGACGCGGCCTACGTCGCTTTCGATTTCTACTTCTAAACTCAATGCCGTCAAGCCGGCCCCGGGCCGGCTTCAGGGTTCGGCGACACCGAACCGACCGCGCGGCGCCGCTTTTCTGGTTATGGGCCGGTGCCGCGTGACACGGAAAATGGAGTCATGCCATGAGCGTGGAATACGAAACAGACTATGAAGTGGGGCAGGATAATGTGCAGGTCCTCGGGATGGACATGCACAACCCGGTCTTCTTCATCAGTGCGGTACTGATCCTTGCGTTCGTGATCGGTACCCTTATCTTTCCCGCCGAGGCCAAGACGGCCCTCGACGGTGCCAAAGGCTGGACCATCGACAACTTTGACTGGTTGTTCATGGTCGGCGCCAATATTTTCGTTTTGTTCTGTATCGCCCTGATTTTTCTTCCCGTAGGAAAAATCCGCCTGGGCGGCGCCGACGCCCGTCCGGACTTTTCCACGCTGTCCTGGTTCGCGATGTTGTTCGCCGCCGGCATGGGTATCGGCCTGATGTTCTGGAGCGTGGCGGAGCCGGTGGGTTACTACACCGACTGGTTTGGTACCCCCCTGAACGTGGCGCCGAACACCCCGGAAGCCAAAGACATGGCGCTGGGCGCGGTGATGTACCACTGGGGCCTGCACCCCTGGGCGATTTACGGCGTGGTGGCACTGTCCCTGGCGTTCTTCGCCTACAATAAGGGCATGCCGCTCACCATCCGCTCCGCCTTCTATCCGATTCTCGGCGAGCGTTGCTGGGGCTGGGCGGGCCACGTCATTGACGTGCTGGCGGTACTGGCGACCATCTTTGGTCTGGCCACGTCCCTGGGCCTGGGCGCCAAACAGGCCGCCGGCGGTATGCATTTCCTGTTCGATACCCCCAATGCCATCAACGTGCAGATCGCGATTATCGTGGGCGTTACGGCGGCGGCGGTGATCTCAGTGACGCGCGGCCTGGACGGCGGCGTGAAATTGCTGAGTAACATCAACATGGGCCTGGCGGCGCTGTTGCTGTTGTTCGTGATGATCGCCGGTCCCACCCTGTTGATTTTCACCAGCATGGGCCAGACCGCCGTGGACTACGCGGCTAACATCATTCCGTTGAGCACCTGGTTCGGCCGAGAGGACCAGGGCTTCCTGCATGACTGGACCGTGTTCTACTGGGCCTGGTGGATATCCTGGTCCCCGTTTGTGGGCATGTTCATCGCCCGGGTCTCCCGGGGTCGTACCGTCCGTGAGTTCCTCACCGCGGTGCTGCTGGTGCCCACCCTGGTGACCGTGGTGTGGATGGCGACCTTCGGGGGTTCCGGGCTGTCTCAGACCATTAATGGGGTCGGCGAACTCGCCAACGGTATCGGCGATTCCTCGCTGGCCCTGTTCCAGATGCTGGCGGAGCTGCCGCTCACCGCGATCACCTCCTTCCTGGCGATCGTGTTGGTGCTGGTGTTCTTCATCACCTCCTCGGATTCCGGGTCCCTGGTGATCGATTCGATCACCGCCGGCGGCAAGCTTGACGCGCCGGTGCCCCAGCGGGTGTTCTGGGCGGTGATGGAAGGTCTGATCGCCGGTGCCCTGCTGTACGGCGGCGGCGAGCAGGCGCTGGATGCGCTGCAGGCCGGCGCCATTACCACGGGCTTGCCGTTCACGGTGGTGCTGTTGGTGATGTGCTTCAGCCTCTACAAGGGGCTCTCGGCGGAGCGTAAGCTGATGACCGCCAAGACCTGAAGGCTTCCCGCAAGCCGCAATAAAAAGCCCGGCCTTCGCGCCGGGCTTTTTATTGTCTCATCGAGATTGGCCTCTCCAGCCGGGGACGCGGGTCTGTGTTAGGCCCTTCCGGGAACGCTGTGAATACGTCCCTGTACGCTCCCTGTCGGACGTCCTGTCCTCCAGG
>JBFJUC010000171.1:0-5917 GCA_041624875.1 Alcanivorax sp. | reverse complement strand
GGCGATCAGATCGTCCGCCGACACCTCCGGCGGCAAATACGGCGTGCGTTTCACGTTCAGCCGCCCCTGCCCGTACTGCATTTCCACCATTAGCCGGCCCCCTTCGTCGGTGATCGTGATGCGGGTGCTGTCCGGCGTCAGGCTGAGGCGCGCGTACGCATAATGGATACGCTCGCCGAGGCGAATTTCCAGGTCGCGCTCGATTTCCCGGTACTCACCGAATGTCGCCGCCGGCGGGCGGGCTCCTCGCACCGGCTCGCTCCATAGCTGACAACCGCCCGAAAACAGGGTGGCGAACAACAGAATCAGGGCCGCGAGGCGTGGCGGACGAAGCAAGGGATGGGGCATCGAAAAAGTATGACCGGTTCCGGGTTTTGACGAAAGCCACCCGGCTTTGTACATTCCGGGATCACGAATAAAAAGGAATCACATCATGATCAAGAATAGCTTGGGGTTGTGCCTGCTGGCACTGGTTTTGACCGCCTGCACCAGCGCGCCGCTGCATAACATGACCGGCGTGGCCGTGCCCGAGAAAGCGGACGGCGAGGGTCTCACTCTGAATCAGGTGAAGGCGGCGGTGATGCGCGGCTGTGTCGGCAAGGGCTGGACGCCGCGGGTCGAGGAGCCGGGCCTGATTCATTGCTCCATCACCGTGCGCACCCACAGCGCCGAAGTGGCGATTCCGTTCACCGCCAGTGAATACGACATCCGCTACGTGGACAGCGTGAACCTGGACGCGGACGGCCAGGGTCACATTCATCGCAATTACAATAATTGGGTGAGCAACCTGTCCGGTTCCATCCAGCAGGAACTGTTGCGCCAGGCCTACGACCTGTAGCGTCTCAATCGGGCCAGCGGCGGAAAATCAGCGAGGTGTTGATGCCGCCGAACGCGAAGTTGTTGCTCATCGCGTACTCGCAGTCCAGTTCACGACCGGCCCCGGTAATGTAGTCCAGCGCGCCGCATTCCGGGTCCACGTTTTCCAGATTGGCGTTGGGGTGGAACCAGCCCTGACGCATCATTTCGATCGACAGCCAGGCTTCCAGGGCGCCGCAGGCGCCCAGCGTGTGGCCGGTGTAGCTTTTCAGCGAACTGATCGGCACGCCGCCGCCCAGCACTTCCCGGGTGGCCTGGGTCTCGGCCACGTCGCCGCGGGCGGTGGCGGTGCCGTGGGCGCTCACATAGCCGATGCGCTCCGCCTCCAGCCCGGCGCTGTCCAGCGCCAGCCGCATGGCCGTGGCCATGGTCGACTGGTTGGGCTGGGTCACATGGCGGCCGTCGCTGTTGGTGCCGTACCCGACGATCTCCGCGAGGATGGGCGCGCCGCGCGCCTGGGCGTGCTCCAGGGATTCCAGCACCAGCGCGCCGGCGCCTTCGCCGACCACCAGGCCGTCCCGGTCGCGGTCGAAAGGACGCGGTGAATGCGACGGGTGGTCGTTGTCCTGGCTGGCGGCGAACAGGGTGTCGAACACCGCCGCCTGGGTCGGGCAAAGCTCCTCCGCGCCGCCGGCCACCATCACATCCTGCAGGCCGAAACGGATCGCCTCCCAGGCGTAGCCGATACCCTGGCTGCCGGAGGTGCAGGCACTGGACGTGGTGTGCACGCGACCCTGCAGCCCGAAGTAAACGCCGATATTCACCGCCGTGGTGTGCGACATCATCTTCAGATACGAGTTGGCGTTCAGCCCCAGGGTAGAGCGGTGGATCAGCATGCCGCCGAAATCCGCCACCGCCGCGGTGCTGCCCGCCGAGCTGCCGTAGGCGACGCCGGCGCGGCCGCTGGTCAGTACCGGCTCGCCGAGCAGGCCGGCCTGTTCCAGGGCCTGTTCGGCCACATGGGTGGCCATCTGCGCCACCCGGCCCATGGAACGGGTTTTCTTGCGGTTGAAATGGGCCGGCGGATGAAACATGGCCGGTGCGCCCAGTTGTGTCTCCAGGCCTTCGTAGTTCACCCAGTCGGGCATCTGCCGGATGCCGGTGCGGCCGGCGCGCAGGTTACCGAGGATGGTGGGCCAGTCGTTACCCAGCGGCGAAATACCGGCCATCCCCGTGACCACCACTCTATGCATTACCGTTTCCCCTGTTCGTTGTTATTAGTCAGCACAGCCCACCGTTGACGGCGATCACCTGGCGGGTGATGTAGCCCGCGTCCTCGGACATCAGGAAGGCCACGGTGGCGGCCACTTCCCGGGGCTGCCCAACCCGCCGGGCGGGGATCATCTTTTTGATTTCTTCCAGGGGCAGCTCGTCGGTCATGTCCGTCTCGATCAGCCCCGGTGCCACGCAGTTGACCGTGATCTGGCGCTTGCCCAACTCCAGCGCCAGTGCCTTGCTGGCGCCGATCAGTCCGGCTTTGGCGGCGCTGTAGTTCACCTGGCCACGGTTGCCGATCAGCCCGGATACCGAGGACAGCACCACGATGCGGCCCGGTGCCCGGCGCCGCACCATGGGCATTACCAAAGGGTGCAGCACGTTGTAGAAACCGTCCAGGTTGGTGTGTACCACCCGGTCCCAGTCGTCGCCGGTGAGGGCGGGGAAGGCGTTGTCGGCACTCAGCCCGGCGTTGCAGACCACGCCGTAGTAGGCGCCGTGTCGCGCCACGTCCTGCTCCAGGGCGGCGCGGGCGGCGTCCCGGTCGGCGATGTCGAACGCCAGGGTGCGGCACTGGCGGCCGTGGGCGCGAATCTCGTCGGCCACCTGTGCCGCTTCCTCGCCGCTTTGCCGGTAGTGAACCACCAGGTCGAAGCCCCGTTCCGCCAGGGTCAGGGCGATGGCGCGGCCGATACCACGGCTGGCGCCGGTGACCAGGACGCTGGGCACGGTTGTCTCAGTCATGAAGGTCTCGCAAATATTGGTCGCTGTCTTGAGGTTGGAAAACGTTCAGCCGGGCTTCGGCGCAGCGGCGCCCCCCGTGATCTTCCAGCGCGCATTCGAACACGCCCATGCCGCCGTTGTCCTGCAGTAGCTTGCGTACCGTGACGGTCAGCGGCGCGCCCACGGTGAATTCCCGGCAGGAATAGGTGAAGCGCCGGCTGCCAAGCAGAAAGCCCAGCTGCACCGGGCGTTGTTCCAGATGGGCGTGCCAGCCGGCGAAGGCGGCGATCGCTTGGGCCATGTACTCCATGCCGACCCAGGCCGGCACCCGGTCGCCATGGTTGTAGAGGCCGTCGGCGCGCACCGTGAGCGCCGCGCTGAGGCTGTCCTGGTCCGCCGTCAGAATGCGGTCGAGCAGCACCAGGTCGCCGCTGTGCGGCACCAGGGTGTCCACCGGCGGGAAGCCCGGGTCACTCATCCGGCCTCCAGCATCAGTGATACATTGTTGCCGCCGAACGCGAAGGAATTACTCAGGCAACGCCGCAGTGTCGCCGGGTGGCGGTCCTCCCCGGCCAGGTCCAGGGCCGGCAGCTCCGGGTCATAGTCGCCGTCGAAGCGGTGCGGCGGCAGCGGGCCCCGTGGGTGGTTGAGCAGCAGCCAGCAAAAGGCCGCTTCCAGGGCGCCGGCGGCGCCCAGACAATGGCCGGTGAGCGCCTTGGTGGCGCTGCTCGGCGGCGGCTGTTGGAACACCCGGTTTACCGCGCGCGCTTCCATGATGTCGTTTTGCGGTGTGGCGGTGCCGTGCAGGTTCAGATAGTCCACCTGCTCCGCCGTCGCGCCGGCGTCGTCCAGCGCCGCCTGCATGGCGGCCACGGCGCCGTCGCCTTGGGGGTCGGGGCCGGAAATATGGTGGGCGTCGGAGCTGGCGCCGACGCCGCTCAACGCCACCGGCCCGGGCTCCCGCGAGAGCAGGAACAACGCCGCGCCCTCACCGATATTGATGCCGTCCCGGTTTACGCTGAACGGGTTGCAGAGCCGATCGCTGACCGCGCCAAGACTGTGGAACCCCTGCACGGTCAGCCCGCAAAGGCTGTCCGCGCCGCCGGCGATCACCAGGTCGCAGAGATCATTGCGAATCAGGGCGCGGGCGCTGGCCAGTGCTCGACCGCTGGACGAGCAGGCGGTGGACAGGGTCAGCGACGGACCGTCCAGCCGCAGGTGGCGGGCGAGGAAATCCGCGCCCGCGCCCAGCTGCTGCTGGTGATAATGATACTCGGCCGGCGCCGGCTGCCCGGCACGCCACTGCCGCAGGACCCGTTCGCCCTGGTCGATGCCGGCGGTGCTGGTGCCCAGCACCACGCCGATGCGGGCGCGGTCCAGGCCTCGGGAGAGGCGCAGGAACGCCGGCCGCAACTGTTCAAAGGCCGCCAGCAACAGCTGATTGTTGCGGCACTGGTATTCCGCCATGGACGCCGGCAGTGCCGGCAGTTCCGCCTCCACGAGCCCGACCGGGCTGCGGTACCCGGGGTGCCACTGGTCGCTGACCACCAGGCCCGAACGGTCGCCGCTTACCAGTCGCCGGTAGACCGTCTCCGTGTCATTGCCGAGCGGGCAGAGCAGGCCCAGTTGGTTGAGATACACCGAATTCATTGCGCGCCTTGGGATTGCAGCGGGGTTATCGTCAGGCGATAGCCGTGGTGAATATTGTCCAGAGTGGCGGGGCCTTGCCAGCCGTCACGCTTTTGATAGCGCACCCGGGCCTCCAGCCGCGCGCCATTATAAAGGGCGCGGCCCTGTTCTTCCTGTTCCACGCGCCAGGGCGTGGGCAAGGCCCTCCGTAACGATTCAAGCGGCCAGAATACCAGTTGGATGTCCGCCAGGATAAGCCGCGCCGGCACCTGCCGGGGCAACAGCGGCGAACGGGTGACCGTGAGATCGTCGGTGGTCTGGCGCAGTTGCAGAACCGGCACGCCGGTTTCGGTGAGCGCCACCACCCGGGTTTCCCCGGGCAGGATGCTGAGGACGGCGTGCAGGTTTTGCACCTGCCCGCCCCGCTCAATGCGCAAGCGGTGTTCAAGCTGTCGGCTGCTGTCCAGCGGCGCGGCCAGGGGGCGCTCCGCCGCGGCCCACCAGGACTGGCAACCGCTTAGCCCGAGACCGGTGGCCAGCAGCAGCGCCAGGGCGGTCAGACGTCCTGCGCGCATAGTTCCGCCAAGGCGTTGAGACGCCGTTCGTGGTGTTTCACGAAAGGGTTGTCCCGGTCCCAGGCGTAGCCGGCCAGGATCGAACAGATCATTCGCTTGATGTCTTCCGGTGGGTCGCGATGGAAGATGACGTTCTGAAAGCGGCCGTCGTACCAGCCGGTGACGTAGCTGCGGAAGGTGTCCACGCCCTGTTGCAGTGGCTCGGCGAAGTCCGCCCGCCAGTCCACCGGCTCGCCGCTCAATTGCCGATCAAGGACGGTGGCGGCCAGGCTGGCGGAGCGCAGCGCGATGGTGACACCGGACGAGAACACCGGGTCCAGGAATTCGCCGGCGTTGCCGAGCAGGGCGAAGCCGTCGCCGTGCAGGCTGCGCACCGAGGCCGCGTAGCCGCCCTGGCGGCGGGCCGGCATTAACGGGTGGGCGTTGGTGAGCAGGCGCCGCAGCCCGGTGTCGCCGTCGATTGCCGCGTGCAGACAGGCGTCGTTGTCCGGGGGCAGCTGCTGGAAGAAATCGTCCGGGCCCACCACCCCTACCGAGGCTTTGCCGTCGGGGAACGGGATCAACCAGAACCAGACATCGGTGCGCTGTTCGTGGACGGTGATCAGAATCTTGTCGCGATCAAAGTCGGGATCGTCGATGCCGTCCTGAAAATGAGTGAACACGGCCTGGCGGGCCGGAAATGCGCTCGGGCGCTCCAGGTTCAGCAGCCGGGGCAGCACCCGCCCGAAGCCGCTGGCGTCCAGGGCGAAGCGGGCGCGCAGGGTCTCTTCACCGCCGTCCTCATGGCGCAGGCGCGCCTTAACGCCGTCGGCACCGGGCTGGAACGCCTCCAGGCTGATGCCGAAGCGCACGGTGACGCCCTGCAGGCGGGCCTGGTCGGCGAGAATCTGGTCGAAGCG